>NZ_JADLQN010000013.1 GCF_015477835.1 Nocardia higoensis
AGGGGGTGTGCCAGTGCAGGCGGCGGGCTTGTTCGGCCCAGAATTCCAGTGGGTCGGTGCGGGCTCGGTCGTAGAGGGAGCTGTCGGCGTTGGCCTGCGCGACGAACTCCGCCGACGGCGGGTAGGAAATGGTGGTGGTGGCGTCGCGGTCGATGCCTGCACTGGTCAACGTCGTTCTCCTGTCGGGGTGTCACGGGGCGTTCCCGGGCCCGGTGCGGCGGGCCCGGGAACGAATTCGTCTATGGCTCAGGGGTTTCGGGTCAGTGCGCGATCGCCTTCTCCGCGCCCACGCCGGTGATCGAGCGCACCTCCATCTCGATGGCCTTCTCCGGGTCCTCCGGCCTGCCATCGCCGAGCAGGGTGCCCGCGATGCCGAGCGCGAACGCCAGCGGGATGGACACGATGCCGGGGTTCGACAGCGGGAACCAGTCGAAGTCCAGCTTCGGCAGCATGGCCGTCTTGGTGCCCGACACCGCGGGGGAGAACACGATCAGCACGATGGTGGAGATCAGGCCGCCGTACATGCTCCACAGCGCGCCCCGGGTGTTGAACCGCTTCCAGAACAGCGAGTACACGATGGTCGGCAGGTTCGCCGCCGCGGCGACCGCGAAGGCCAGCGCCACCAGGAAGGCGATGTTCTGGCCGTTGGCCAGGATGCCCAGGCCGATGGCGAGCACTCCGATCACCACCGCGGTGATCCGCGAGACCCGCACCTGCGACTTCTCATCGGCCTCGCCCCGCTTGATGACACTGGCGTAGATGTCGTGGGCGAAGGAGGCCGAGGCGGTGATGGTCAGGCCGGCCACCACGGCGAGGATGGTCGCGAAGGCGACCGCCGAGATGATGCCCAGCAGCAGCACGCCGCCGAGTTCGAACGCCAGCAGCGGGGCCGCCGAGTTCTGTCCGCCTGCCGCGGCCAGGATGCGGTCCTGGCCGACGATGGCGGCGGCGCCGTAACCGAGCACCAGGGTGAACAGGTAGAACGCGCCGATCAGGGCGATCGCCCACACCACCGAGCGACGCGCTTCCCTGGCGGTCGGGACGGTATAGAAGCGCATCAGCACGTGCGGCAGACCGGCGGTGCCCAGCACCAGGGCCAGGCCGAGGGACAGGAAGTTCAACTTGGAGGTCTCGCTGCCGCCGTACTGCGCGCCCGGCGCGAGCACGTCTCGGGAGGCGACCGCCTCGTTCGTCGAACCGCTGATCATCTCCTGGGCTGAGCCGAGCAGACCGGAGATGTCGAAGGAGAACTTGGTCAACACCATCAGCGTCATGAACGCCGCGCCGGTGATGAGCAGGACGGCTTTGATGATCTGCACCCAGGTGGTGCCCTTCATCCCGCCGACCAGCACGTAGACGATCATCAGCACACCGACCACCGCGATCACCAGAGACTGCCCGGCTCGGCTGTCGATATCGAGCAGCAGCGCGACCAGACCACCCGCGCCCGCCATCTGCGCCAGCAGATAGAACAGTGACACCGTCAGCGTCGACAGCGCCGCGGCCGTGCGTACGGGGCGTTCCCGCAGTCGGAAGCTGAGCACGTCGGCCATGGTGAATTTGCCGGTGTTACGCAGCATCTCGGCGACCAGCAGCAGCGCGACCAGCCAGGCGACGAGGAAGCCGATCGAGTACAGGAACCCGTCGTAGCCGTAGACCGCGATGGCGCCCGCGATGCCGAGGAAGCTGGCGGCCGAGAGGTAGTCACCGGCGATGGCGATGCCGTTCTGCGGGCCGGAGAATCCGCGCCCGCCGGTGAAGTAGTCGCTGGCGGTGGTGTTGTTCTGGCTGGCGCGGATCACCACCACCATCGTCACCGCCACGAACAGCGCGAAGATGGCGATATTGGCGGCCGGATTGCCGACGGTGCCCGCGGCGAGTACCGATGTGTTCACGCCTGCCCACCTTCCAGTTCGGCGCGGATGGCGGCCGCGCGCGGATCGATCTCGCGGTTGGCGAAGCGGACGTAGGCGCCGGTGATCGCGAAGGTGGTCAGGAACTGCGCGAGACCCAGCAGCAGACCGGCATTGATGTTGCCGATCACCTTTGCGGCCATGAAGTCGTGCGCGTAGGCGCCGAGCAGCACATAGCCGAGGTACCACACCAGGAACAGCGCGGTCATCGGGAAGACGAAGCGGCGCAGCCGGTTACGCAACTCCTGGAATTCCGGGCTCGCCTGTGCCCGGGCGAATTCCTCGGCGCCGGGAGTGCGCGGCGTCGCGGTCCCGTCGAGGTCAATGGTCATGGGAGTTCCTGACATGTGATGTGAATTACTGTGATGTGAAGGTATAGGCGCGACAACTTCTGGTGAATGCTGTGGCCCGGGTCACTCCGCGAAGGTGTGGATCTGTGCGGTGAGCGGTCGGCATCGCGCGACGAACGGTCGGCGGGATGACCTAAGGCGCCCCACGCGAGTGGGAAGCGCTCGCCGGTTCAGGCGCCGCGTGAGCCCGGTTCGCGATCGGATCCCATGCCCAGCCGCTCCGGCGCGTGCATCCGCACGAACACCCCGCGGACCTGGGCGGCAGGCTGAGCGCGGGTGAACGCGCTGACGACGATCATGGTCAGAAAGGCCGCGGGCACGCTGATCGCCGCGGGATAGCCGAGCAGCGCCGCGAGCCACCCGCCCGCCACCGCCTCCGATGCCCCGCCCAGCACCGACACCGCGGTCGCCGTTCCCGCGAGCAGCCCGCCGACGCACAGCCCGGCGGCCGCGCCACGGGCCGTGAGCCCACGCCACCAGATGCCCAGGACCAGCAGCGGAGCCAGCGTGGAGGCCGCCACCGCGAACGCCAGCCCCACCGTCCGCGACAGATCCAGCGACACCACCGTCAGCGAGAGCGCCAGCGGCACAGCGCCCGCCGCGATCGCGGCCACCCGGAAGTCCCGCACCCGGCCGCGCAGCATGTCGGTGCTCAGCACACCGGCGATGCTCACCAGCAGACCCGAGGAGGTGGACAGGAACGCCGCGATGGCGCCCGCCGCCACCAGTGCCGCGATCAACTGCCCGGGCAGACCGGCCAGCACCGAACCGGGCAGCAACAGCACGGCGGCGTCGGAGGTCCCGGTGATCAGCAGTTGGGGGACATACAGGCGGGAGAACACGCCCAGCAGGATCGGGAACAGGTAGAACAATCCGACCAGGCCGATCACCGCCAGCGCGGTCGTGCGCGCGGCCCGGCCGTCGGGGTTGGTATAGAAGCGCACCAGCACGTGCGGCAATCCCATGGTGCCCAGGAACGTCGCGATGATCAGCGAGAAGACCTGATAGGTGGGGTGTGCGCCGCCTAGTCCGCCGCCCGGGAGCAGCCAGCTCGCGCCGTCGGTGGGCGCACCCGCGACGACCGGCACCGTCGCACCCGCGGGCAGCACCAGCTCGGTGTCGGCGGCCAGCTCGTGCCGCCCGGGGGCGAGCACCGCCACACCGTCCACCGGCAGGCCGTCCAGGCGGCCGGTGATGGTGACCTCCTGGGCCGTGGACACCTGCACGAGGACCTCGGTGGTGACCTCGACAGTGGTCCGCTCGGCCACCACCGGCGGTGCGGCCGTACCGATCTCGCGGGGTGTTCCCAGGAAGTGCCCGAACAGCACCAGCGCGGGCAGGGCCACGGCCGTCAGCTTCAACCAGTACTGGAACGCCTGCACCAGCGTGATCGAGCGCATCCCGCCACCGGCCACGTTCGCGATCACGATGGCGCCCACCGCCAGCGCGCCCACCCAGCCCGGTACCCCCAGCAGGATCCGCAGCGTCAGGCCCGCACCCTGGAACTGCGGGATCAGATACACCGCGCACACCAGCACCACCACCACGGCGGCCAGTCGGCGCAAGGTCAGCGAGCCCAGCCGGAACTCGGCGAAGTCGGGCACCGTGTAGGCACCGGACCGGCGCAGGGGAGCGGCCACGAACATCAGCAGCCCGAGATAGCCCGCGGTGAACCCCACCGGGTACCACAGCGCGTCCGCGCCGTACTTGGCGATCAACCCGGCCACCCCGAGAAACGAGGCGGCCGACAGGTACTCACCGGAGATGGCGGCGGCATTCCAGCCCGGCCCGACACTGCGCGAGGCGACCAGGAAATCGGAGGTGGTGCGCGCCAGCCGGACTCCGTACGCGCCGATCGACACCGTGGCGATCGCCGCCAGCAGCAGCGCCGCCACCGTCAGCGCCTGCGCCTGCACGTCAGTCCCGCGTCACGTCGAGGAAGTCGGACTCGTTGCGTTCGGCCCACCGCACGTACAGCCTGCCGACCGACAACAGCGCCGGATACACCAGCAGCCCGAGCACCAGCCACGGCAGCTGGATCCCCGCCACCTTCGCCGCACCGAGCGCGGTGGCGGTGAACAGCAGCGGCAGCGAGCCCAGCACCAGCACCGTCACCAGCGCGCAGCGCACCGCGAGCCCGAGCTGCGCGCGGATCAGCCCGTCGATCAGCGCCTCGCCGATCTCGGTCTGCTCGACCATCTCGCCCCGGGTGAGCACTCGCCGCGCGCCCTGACGACGCGCCAGCACCACACGCTCGCGCTGGGGTCGCACCGGCCCCGTCACGACGGTGCTCCCGCCACCGTGGCCGCAGCGCAGCTCGCCGGCTCGGCCGCGCCCACGCCCGGCGGGCCCGCCGTCGGTGTCGGATCTGTCGTCGGCGCCGCATCGCCTCGATCGCCTCGCTGACGCGGCACGCTCACCGGCTCGATCCGTTCGGCTTCGGTCGCGTGTGCCGGGGGCCGAGCACCAGTCGCTGCTTGAGTTCGCGCACCTGCCGTCGCGCCACCGGCAGCTCCACCGCCGCCGCCTCGCCCTCGCCGCGCAGGCACACCAGCGTGCCGGTGCCGACCGTCCGCAGCCCGGTCACCAACCGCAACGCCACCAGATACGAGCGGTGCACGCGCAGGAAACCGGCGTTCTCCCAGCGCGATTCCAGCGCCGAGAGCGGAATCCGGACCAGGTGCGACCCCGCGGTGGTGTGCAGGCGGGCATAGTCGCCGTCGGCCTCCACCCAGCTCACCGTGGCCCGGTCGACCAGCGTGGTGACCCCGCCGAGCTCCACCGGGATGACCTCGTTGGGGTCCTGGCGCGGTTCCTCCGGATGCGGCCCGGTGGCGCGCGCCTGCGCGATCCGGCGGATCGCCTCGGCCAGCCGGGCCTCGCGCAGCGGCTTGAGCAGATAGTCCAGCGCGCCCAGGTCGAACGCGCCGACCGCGCGGTCGTCGTGCGCGGTCACGAACACCACCGCGGGTGGGTGGGCGAACTCGCCGAGGATGCCCGCCAGCTCCATGCCGTCCAGTCCCGGCATGTCGATGTCGAGGAAGACCGCGTCGACCTGATGGGTGCGCAGCAGGCGCAGGGCGCCGGTGGCCTCGTTCGCGGCGTGGATCTCGCCGATCTCGGGTCTGGTCCGCAGCAGATACACCAGCTCGTCCAGGGCGGGCTGCTCGTCGTCGACGGCGAGCACCCGCAGTGTGCCCGTCGATCCACCGGTCTGCTGTGTCACGGTCGGTCCCTCGATCACGGTTCGTCCATCGTAGGGGGTGGACCGATCGCGGCGGGGCCGGTCCGCCTCATGCCCGTACCCCGGCCCGGAACTTGGGCACACGCAGGCTCACCTTGGTGCCCGCACCCGGCGCGGTCTCCACCACCAGGCCGTAGTCGTTGCCGAAGGCCGCTCGCAACCGGTCGTCGACATTGGACAGTCCGACGTGCGCGGCCTCGCTCGCCCCCGCGGGCCCGTGCGCGATCGCGTCCAGGGCGCCCGATCGCAGCAGTTCCGGATCCATGCCCGCGCCGTCGTCCTCGACGCTGATCAGACAGTCCGTGCCCGCGTCGTTCGCCTCGATGGTGATGACCCCGCCGCCCGGCCTGCCCGCGATCCCGTGCCGCACCGCGTTCTCGACCAGCGGTTGCAGCGCCAGGAACGGCAGCACCACGCCGAGCACCTCCGGCGCGATCAGCAGTCGCACCTGCAGCGCCTCCCCGAACCGCGCCCGCTCCAGTGCGAGATAGCGCTCGATATTGCGCAATTCCTCCGACAGCACCGTGTACTCGCCCGCGGCGCGGAACGAGTAGCGGGTGAAGTCGGCGAACTCCAGGATCAGTTCCCTGGCCCGGCCCGGATCGGTGCGCACGAACGAGGCGATGGTGTTCAGCGCGTTGTAGATGAAATGCGGACTGATCTGTGCCCGCAGGGCCCGCACCTCGGCGCGGTCCAGCCGGGCCCGCGAGGCGTCGAGTTCGGCCAGCTCCAGCTGCCCGCACGCGTACCTGGCCACCTCCGCCAGCGCGCCGAGCATGCCCGGCCCCGGCTTGTCCCCGGTCACGATGCCGAGTGCGCCCGCCGCAGGGCCGTTGTCGATCAGCAGCGGCTGCGCCACCAGCGTGCGCGCGCTGTGCTCCGGCCCCGGCCTGCTCACCAGGACCGGTCGCTGCCCAGCGATCGCGCGCCGGGCGGCGTCGGCGAACTCGTCGGCCAGATCACCGTGCGGCCCGTCCCACGCCAGCAGCGTGCCGTTCGCGTCGGCCACCCCCAGCGCCGCCGCGCCCGTCAGCGCGCGCAGGTGTGGTGCGGCCTCCTGCGCCGCGTCCTCGGTGAGCCCCCGGCGCAACGGCACCGCCGCCAGCGCCGCCGTGTGCAGCGCCATGTGCACCGCCCGCTCGGCAGGGGTGGTCACCACCCGCCGCGTGCGCAGCCACACCAGCAACGCCAGCGCGAGTGCCGCGACCACGAGTACGGCCACTTCGCCCGCTGTCACCGCCTGCCCCCCGGACTTCGTCCGACCATGGCCTGATTATCCGCGCCGGGGTCGACGCCGTGCCGTCCGATCGGGGCAACGCTACCGAGCACTCGGCCTCCCACGCGGGCACGGCGAAGCCCGCCGGCGTCGGCAACGAACGGCTGCGCTCGCTCGCAACGGTGCCGAGCCCGGCGCCTCCTGCGGACGGAGCCGACCGCCGCGGTCTGATCCGGATCGGTGGATGTCGGACATCTCCGGGACCGTGCGGGTGATCTTCCTCGCGACACGCGGGCCGATGTCCAGGTGACGCGCGGGCGCCGACCGCGAGGGCGTGTGGCGGTGGGAAATCCTGTCGCTCGGTCGGCTTAGACTCAGTGCCCAACCCCCGCCGCGACCCATGGGAGGGATGAATCGTCTTGGCCGCCTCGTCCGGATCGTTCGTTCACCTGCACAACCACACCGAGTACTCGATGCTCGACGGCGCGGCGAAGATCTCTCCGCTGTTCAGCGAGGCCGACCGGCTGGGGATGACGGCCGTCGGCATGACCGACCACGGCAACATGTACGGGGCCAGCGAGTTCTACAACTCGGCGAAGAAGGCCGGGATCAAGCCGATCATCGGCATCGAGGCCTACATCGCGCCGGGCTCCCGCTTCGATACCAAGCGCGTGCAGTGGGGCGATCCCAGCCAGAAGAGCGACGATGTCTCCGGTTCGGGCGCCTACACCCATATGACGATGGTCGCCGAGAACGCGACCGGCCTGCACAACCTGTTCAAGCTGTCCAGCCTCGCCTCCCTCGAGGGGCAGCTGGGCAAGTGGGCGCGCATGGACGAGGAGATCATCGCCCAGCACGCCGAAGGCATCATCGCCACCACCGGCTGCCCCTCCGGCGAGGTCCAGACCCGCCTGCGTCTCGGCCACGACCGCGAGGCGCTGGAAGCCGCCGCCAAGTGGCAGGAGATCTTCGGCAAAGACAATTTCTTCCTCGAGCTGATGGACCACGGGCTGTCCATCGAACGCCGGGTGCGCGAGGGCCTGCTCGAGGTCGGGCGCAAACTCGGGATCCGGCCACTGGCCACCAACGACTGCCACTACGTCACCAAGGATCAGTCGACCAATCACGAGGCGCTGCTGTGTATCCAGACCGGCAAGACGCTCAGCGACCCGACCCGCTTCAAATTCGACGGTGACGGCTACTACCTGAAGTCCGCGCAGGAGATGCGCGC
Source organism: Nocardia higoensis (assembly GCF_015477835.1). NCBI lineage: Bacteria > Bacillati > Actinomycetota > Actinomycetes > Mycobacteriales > Nocardiaceae > Nocardia > Nocardia higoensis. Next base: position 7,955 of record NZ_JADLQN010000013.1, read on the forward strand.
GCTGTGGGACGCCGAAGTGCCCGGCGCCTGCGACAACACCGTCCTCATCGGCGAGCGGGTGCAGTCCTACGACGATGTGTGGGCCCACCGCGACCGGATGCCGATCTTCCCGGTGCCGCAGGGCCACGATCAGGCGAGCTGGCTGCGCCACGAAGTCGATCTCGGGCTGCGGCGCCGCTTCCCCGACGGCGCGCCGCGTGAGTACGTCGAACGCGCCGCCTACGAGATCGGCGTCATCCTGGAAATGGGCTTCCCCGCCTACTTCCTGGTGGTCGGCGACCTGATCAACCACGCGCGCGAGGTGGGTATCCGCGTCGGTCCCGGCCGTGGCTCGGCGGCCGGTTCGCTGGTCGCCTACGCGCTGGGTATCACCAATATCGACCCGCTGCCGCACGGTCTGCTCTTCGAGCGGTTCCTCAATCCCGAGCGCGTGTCGATGCCCGACATCGATATCGACTTCGACGATCGCCGCCGCGGTGAGATGGTCCGCTACGCGAGCGAGAAGTGGGGCACCGACCGGGTCGCCCAGGTCATCACCTTCGGCACCATCAAGACCAAGGCCGCGATCAAGGACTCGGCGCGCGTGCTGTTCGGCCAGCCCGGCTTCGCCATCGCCGACCAGATCACCAAGGCGTTGCCGCCGCCGATCATGGCCAAGGACATCTCGGTCTCGGGCATCACCGATCCCGATCACGAGCGGTACAAGGAAGCCGCCGAGGTCCGCGAACTCATCAACAGCAATCCCGACATCGCCAAGATCTACGAGACCGCGCGCGGTCTCGAGGGCCTGATCCGCAACGCGGGCGTGCACGCCTGCGCGGTCATCATGTCGTGTGATCCGCTGATGGAGGCGATCCCGCTGTGGAAGCGGCCGCAGGACGGCGCGCTGATCACCGGCTGGGACTATCCGTCCTGTGAGGCCATCGGCCTGCTCAAGATGGACTTCCTCGGTCTGCGCAACCTCACCGTCATCGGTGACGCGCTGGACAACATCAAGGCCAATCGCGGCATCGAGCTGGACATGGACACCCTGCCGCTCGACGACAAGCCGACCTACGAACTGCTCTCCCGCGGCGACACCCTCGGCGTCTTCCAGCTCGACGGCGGCCCCATGCGTGACCTGCTGCGGCGCATGCAGCCGACGGCGTTCGAGGACATCGTGGCCGTCGGCGCGCTGTACCGCCCCGGCCCGATGGGCATGAACGCCCACAACGACTACGCCGACCGCAAGAACGGCAGGCAAGAGGTCAAGCCGATCCACCCGGAGCTGGCCGAGCCGCTGAAGGAGATCCTCGGCGAGACCTACGGTCTGATCGTCTACCAAGAGCAGATCATGCACGTCGCGCAGAAGGTCGCCGGGTACTCGCTCGGACGAGCCGACATCCTGCGCCGCGCGATGGGCAAGAAGAAGGCCGAGGTGCTGGCCGCGGAGTTCGAGGGCTTCGAGGAGGGCATGCAGGCCAACGGCTATTCGAAGGCCGCCATCAAGGCGCTGTGGGACACGATCCTCCCGTTCGCCGGCTACGCGTTCAACAAGTCGCACGCCGCCGCCTACGGCCTGATCTCCTACTGGACGGCCTATCTCAAGGCCAACTATCCGGCCGAATACATGGCGGGCCTGCTCACCTCCGTCGGCGACGACAAGGACAAGGCCGCGGTCTACCTGTCCGATTGCCGGCGCCTCGGTATCACCGTGCTCCCGCCGGATGTCAACGAGTCCGAACAGAACTTCGCCTCCGTCGGCAAGGACATCCGCTTCGGCCTCGGCGCGGTCCGTAACGTCGGCACGAACGTGGTGGCCTCGATCATCGCCGCACGCAAGGAGAAGTCGAAGTTCACCGACTTCTCCGACTACCTGAACAAGATCGACGCCATCGCCTGCACCAAGAAGGTCACCGAATCTCTCATCAAGGCAGGCGCTTTCGACTCGCTCGGGCATCCACGCAAAGGCCTGCTGCTGGTTCACTCCGACGCCATCGACGCGGTCATGTCGACCAAGAAGGCCGAGGCGATCGGCCAGTTCGACCTGTTCGGTGGCATGGACGCCGACGAATCGGTGACCAGCATCTTCAATGTGAAGGTGCCCGACGAGGAGTGGGAGTCCAAGCACAAGCTCGCTCTGGAGCGAGAGATGCTGGGCCTCTACGTCTCCGGGCATCCGCTCAACGGTGTGGAGCACGTGCTGGCCGCCCAGGCCGACACCCAGATCCCGGCCATCCTGGAAGGCGATGTCAAGGACGGCGCGCAGGTGACCCTCGGCGGCATCCTCGCCTCGGTGAACCGCCGCATCAACAAGAACGGCCTGGCCTGGGCCTCGGCCCAGCTCGAGGACCTCACCGGCGGCATCGAGGTGCTGTTCTTCCCACAGGCGTATTCCGTCTACGGCGCCGACGTGGTCGAGGACGCCGTGGTGCTGGTCAAGGCCAGGGTCTCGATCCGCGACGACCGGATCTCCCTGATCGCCAACGATCTCGCCGTTCCCGACCTGTCCGCCATCGGCGTGGCCAAGCCGCTGGCGGTCACCCTCACCACCCGCATGTGCACCCCGGACAAGATCGGCGAGCTCAAACGCGTGCTGTCCCGTCATCCCGGTACCTCGGATGTGCATCTGCGCCACATCGGAGCCAGGGAGAAGACGACGATACTGAAAGTCTCCGACAGCCTGCGGGTTTCGCCGTCCTCGGCGCTGTTCGGCGATCTGAAAGCACTGCTCGGCCCGAGCTGCCTGACCAGCTGAACAGTGCGGTCGCGCCACAGGAGGACGCTGACACGTATCGAACTCGCCGGTCCGATACCGTTCTTCGGCGGATGTTAAGCACTCGCCAAGCGGCCACCTCCAGACTCGCTGATGTTCGCCCCCCTTCTCGAGTAACGGAGCCCGACGATGCCTGCTCTCTCGCGCCCTTTCCGCGCCGCTCTCACCGCCGCCGCCGCGGCCCTGGTCATCGGCTTGGCGGGCGCCGGCGCGGCCCATGCCCAAGGCGTCTTCACCCAGATCTATTTCGCGCCCGGCACCAGCGGAACGGTGATCGACGGCGCGGTGATCCGCGGTGAGTCCGATACCTACGTCCTCGAAGCCGGTGGCGGCCAGTGGCTCACCGCCTGGATCTCCTCGGTCGAGGACAACGCCGTGCTGACCATCACCGGCCCCGACGGCACCACCACGACCTACCCCGGCAATACGATCGACATCATCTTGCCCCACGACGGCATGTACGCCTTGAATGTCGCCGCCGTGCGCGGCAACGCCACCTACACTCTGCGCGTCGAGATCCACTGACACCGCGCCCGCTCGCAGCCGCCGGTCCTCGTACGGTCCGGCGGCTGTCGCGCGTCAGCGCGCAGTGGCGACACCCAGTGACAGCGCGGTCAGGAACTTCGGGCCCGGCGCATAGAAGGTGTCCAGCTCGCGGATCTCGAAGCCGTTGTCCTGCAACAACTTCGGGATATCCCGGTTGAGATTGCAGCCCCCCGCGATCGCCTTCTCGATCGAATTCAGGCGATTCTGCCACGTCCGGACCTTCGCGTCCGGCGCCAGCCCGTGCTCGACGAAATGCAGCGACCCGCCCGGCGTCAGCACCCGCCGCACCTGCGCGAGCGCCGCCTCGATCTGCGGAATCGTGCACATCGTCCACGTCGACAATGCCGCATCGAAACTGTGGTCGTCGAACGGCAACGCCGCACCGTCCAGTCCCGCCCGTTCCACCGGCACCCGGGACGCCGCCACCCGCTCGGCAGCCATCCGCCATCCGCGATCCGACGGCTCGACCGCGCTGACCGACTCCACCGCCGCCGGATAGAACGGCACGTTCAACCCCGACCCGAACCCGATTTCCACGACCCGTCCCCGCAGTCCCGCGCAGGTCCGCGCCCGATACCGATCGTTGGCCTGCATCCCGCACGCACAGTTGACCAGCCGGGGAACCACGTGATCGTCATACCAGCCCATGCGTTCACTCTCGCAGGTCGGTGCGGTTCCCGCCACCACACTCCCGGGGCGGATCGCCCCGCGTCGACGCCGGCGAGCGAACGGCCCGACGGCCCTCTGGTATCGCGTGCTCATCGGCAGAGCTGTCCGGTGCGGCAGACCATCCGCGCGATCTCGCGAGCGGCGCTCCCCGACATCCACATCCGGTGGTGTTCTCTCCTGTGCGAATCGGAAGCAGCCGACCGGTGAGGTAGCGGTGGTCCGATGTCGTTGCGGATGACCTCGTCGCCGGCCCGTGGGATGCTGGCGCGGTGACGGTGTTCGAGGTGTGGGCGCCCCGGCCGGAGTCGGTGCGGGTGCAGGTCGACGGGGTAGTGCACGCGATGACGCGGTCGCCGGACGGGTGGTGGCGGGCGAGGGTGGACGCGGGGCAGGGAGCACGGTACGGATTCCTGTTGGATGACGATCCGACGTTGTTGCCCGACCCTCGGTCGCCACGACAGCCGGACGGGGTGCACGGATTGTCGATGGTGCACGAACCGGATCCGGGCGGTTGGACGGATAGGAGGTGGACCGGGCGGACGCTGGCGGGGGCGGTGTTCTACGAGCTGCACATCGGGACGTTCACGCCGCAGGGCACATTCGACGCGGCGATCGAGCGGCTGGATCATCTGGTCGAACTGGGGGTGACGGTCGTCGAGGTGATGCCGGTGAACGGCTTCGACGGCACGCACAACTGGGGGTACGACGGCGTGCTCTGGTACGCGGTGCACGAGGGGTACGGCGGGCCGGACGGGTTGCAGCGGTTCGTGGACGCCTGTCACGCCAAGGGGCTGGCGGTGTGCCTGGACGTCGTCTACAACCATCTCGGACCGTCGGGGAACTATCTGCCGAGGTTCGCGCCGTATCTCAGCGAGGGGCGCAACACCTGGGGGCAGACCGTGAACCTGGACGGGCCCGGCTCGGATCACGTGCGCCGATTCGTCCTCGACAACGCGCTGCGCTGGCTGCGCGACTTCCACATCGACGCGTTGCGTCTGGACGCGGTGCATGCTCTGGTCGACCGCACCGCCACGCACCTGCTGGCCGAGCTCGCGGCCGAGACCGAACGGCTGTCGGCGCACGTGCGCAGGCCGCTGACCCTGATCGCCGAGAGCGACCTCAACGACCCGAAGCTGATCACTCCGCGCGCGGCGGGCGGCTACGGGCTGCACGGCCAGTGGAACGACGACCTGCACCATGCCGTGCACACCGCGGTGTCGGGGGAGCGGCAGGGCTACTACTCCGACTTCGGCAGCCTCGCCTGCCTGGCCCAGACCCTGACGCGCGGCTTCTTCCACGCGGGCACCTACTCCAGCTTCCGCGGTCGCACCCACGGCACCCCGCTGGACCGCTCGCTGGTACCGGGCTTTCGCTTGGTCGCGTTCACCTGCGACCACGATCAGGTCGGCAATCGCGCGCTCGGCGACCGGCCGAGCGAGTACCTCACCGGTGGCCAGCTGGCGATCAAGGCCGCCCTGGTGCTGTGCTCGGCCTTCACCCCGATGCTGTTCATGGGCGAGGAGTGGGGCGCGCGCACCCCGTTCCAGTTCTTCACCTCCCACACCGACCCGCAGATCGGCGCGGCCACCGCGGCCGGGCGCAAGGCCGAGTTCGCCGAGCACGGCTGGACCGCCGACGAGGTGCCCGATCCGCAGGACCCCGCCACCTTCGCCCGGTCGACGCTGGACTGGGCGGAGCTGGAGGACCCCGAGCACGCCCGACTGCTGGCCTGCTACCGGGCGCTGTTGAAGTTGCGGCGCGACCACCCGGACCTGGTCGATCCGTCGTTGCGGCATGTCGGGGTCGATTTCGACGAGCACGCCCGCTGGATCGTGCTGCACCGTGGCAGCGCGCACCTGGTGTGCAATCTGTCCGAGGACGCGGTGACGGTGCCGATCACCGGTCGCAGCCTGCTGTATTGGGAGCCGCCCACCCTCGGCCCGACCGGGACGACGGTGCCCGCGCATTCGTTCGTGCTGCTCGCAGACCTGCCCGACGGCGAAAAATAACGATCACACAACATATTGCCGTTACCACCGGGCACCATTACCGTGGAGTGATGAGCAACGACGCTTCGGTGCGGGGGAGCGCAGTCCCCGGGTTCGAACGACTGCTGCGCGTCTTCGGCCGGAGCTTCGGCAGCCGACCCGGAGCGGGCGCGGCGCTGTCGGTGCATCGGCACGGGGTTCCGCTGGTCGACATCTGGACCGGCGACGCGGGCACCGAACCGTGGACCGAGAACACCGGCACCATCGTCTTCTCGGCGACCAAGGGCATCACCTCCACGGTCATCCACCGGCTCGCCGATCGCGGGGAACTCGACTATCGCGCGCCGGTCGCACAGTACTGGCCGGAGTTCGCGGCCAACGGCAAGTCCCGCATCACCGTCGCCCAGGTCATGACGCACAGCGCGGGCCTGTCCTCGCTGTCCCCGTTGGCCGCGGCCATGAGCGACGTACTCGACCACGAGGAGATGGAGAACCGGCTGGCCGCCGCGAAGCCCGACCGGCTGCTCGGCAGGCCCACCTATCACGCCATCACCTACGGCTGGCTGCTCGCGGGCCTCGCGCGGCGGGTCACCGGCAAAGGCATGGGCGAACTGTTCCGCACCGAGGTCACCGAGCCGCTGGCGATCGACGGCCTCCATCTGGGACATCCGCCGACCGGATCGGTCACGAAGTACGCACCGCTGGCCGGCAGCCAGTTCGACGCGCTCGGCACGCCGTTGGGCAGTGCGCTGCTCGGTCATGGTCAACGGCTGCCCGGACCGCTCGGCGCGGCGGTGCGCTGTCTGTTCCTGCCCGGCGCGCACAGCATCTTCCAGGGCGACATGCCGCCTATCCTGCGCACCGAACTCGGCGCGGGCAATGCCGTGGCCACCGCCTCGGCGCTGGCGAGTGTCTATGACGCGCTGGCCTGCCGCGGCGTGGTCAACGGCAACCGCTACCTGTCGGAGGCGACGGTGCGCGAGATCGGCAAGGTGCGCAGTTATCACGTCGACCGCGCGCTGTTCTACCTGCCGATGATGTGGCACCTGGGCTACCACTCGATGCCGATGCCGGGGGCGCGCCACGGTATCGGGCACATCGGCCTCGGCGGCAGCTTCGGCTGGGCCGATCCGAGCCAGGGCCTGTCGGTCGGATTCGTGCACAACCGGTTCTCGCTCGGTCAGCTCGGCGCGGATCAGATCATCGCGGTGTGGTTGCTGCCGTTGATCGTCAGCAGCCTGCGCGGCGTCGGTCGCGATTCGCTCGAGAACCTGGGCCGCGCGGCCTGATCCGTCGCGCGGTCAGGTGAGGTAGCGGTAGGCGGGGCTACCGGGTTCCAGGCGATCGCACCGCAGCGGCGAGGCGGCCATGCGTTCGAGCAACGGCCCCAGTCCGGCCGCGGAGCCCAGTTCGATGCCGACCAGCGCCGCCCCGGTCTCCCTGTTGTTGCGCTTGACGTACTCGAACAGGGTGATGTCGTCGTCGGGGCCGAGCACCTCGTCCAGGAAGCGGCGCAGCGCGCCCGGTTCCTGCGGGAAGTCCACCAGGAAGTAGTGCTTGAGACCCTGGTGCACCAGTGAACGCTCGATGATCTCGCCGTAGCGCGACACGTCGTTGTTGCCCCCGGACACCAGGCACACCACCGTCGCGCCCGCCGGGACATCGACCTCGGCCAGCGCCGCCGTCGCCAGTGCCCCCGCCGGTTCGGCGATGATGCCCTCGTTCTGGTAGAGCTCGAGCATGGCCGTGCAGATGGCACCCTCGTCGACCTGGAGCAATCGGAAACTGCCTGTGCCCGGTGGAGATTCGACGGCGGTGAGCAGTGGCAGCGACCCGTGGCTGACGACCCTGCCGCCGAAGCCGGTCACCGCGGCATAGGGCAGATCACCGATCCGGCGGACCGCCGCGCCGTCGACGAACGGATCGATCTCCGGCAGCGTCACCGGCCCGCCCGCGATCAGTGCCGCGGACATGGATGCGGCGCCCGCCGGTTCCACCGCCAGGATGGCTGTCTTCGGCGAACGCTCCCGCAGATAGGTGCCGATGCCCGCCAGGCAGCCGCCACCGCCGACCGGGAGGACCACCAGATCCGGTGGCGTCTCGAGCTGATCGAGGATCTCCACGGCGACGGTGCCCTGCCCCGCGGCGGTGCGCGCGTCGTCGAACGGCGGGACCATCGTCGCCCCGGTGCGCTCGACGTCGGCGGCGGCCGCGGCCGCGGCGGCGTCGTAGGTGTCGCCGACGGCGATGAGCTCGACGAATTCGCCCCCGTGCACCCGGATCCGGTCCCGCTTCTGTTTCGGGGTGGTGGTCGGCACGTAGATCCGGCCGTGGATGCCCATCGCCTGGCAGGCGAAGGCCACACCCTGCGCGTGGTTGCCCGCGCTGGCGGTCACCACGCCCGCCGCGCGCTCCTGCTCGTCGAGTTGCACGACGAGGTTGTAGGCGCCGCGCAGCTTGTAGGAGCGGACGGGGGTGAGGTCTTCGCGCTTGAGGTAGACCTTCGCTCCGGTCGCCGCGGACAGGCGCGGGCTGAACTGGAGCGGAGTGGGCTCGATGACGCTGGAAATCCGCTTCGCCGCGGCGTCGATCTCGTCGGCGCTGAGGACGCCGCGAGACGAGGACGGGGAATCGACGAGTTCCAGAGGATTGGTCACCCGACTATGCTGCCACCCGCCGATCGCGGTGTATTCGGCGGGTGGCAACGGCGACAGCCGTGGTCAGCGCGGTGTCAACACGAAGACGGGGATCTCGCGGGAGGTCTTCTTCTGGTACTCGGCATAATCGGGCCAGGCCTCGACGGCCCGTTCCCACCACACCTTCTTCTCCTCGCCGGTGACCTCACGCGCGGTGTAGTCCGCGACGGTTCCGCCGTCGCGCAATTCGACGTGTGGTTCGGCCTTCAGGTTGTGATACCAGACGGGATGCTTCGGGGCCCCGCCCAGCGAGGCGACGACCGCGTACTCCCCGCCGTGCTCGACCCGCATGAGCGGCGTCTTGCGCAGCTTGCCGGTCTTGGCGCCCTTGCTGGTCATGACGATGATCGGCTTGCCCTGCAAAGTGGTGGCCTCGGTCCCTCCCGAATTCTCGTAGGTCTCGGCCTGCTCGCGCGCCCAGTCGAACGCGCTCGGTGCGTACTCTCCGGTCAATGGCATGCCTGGGACAACCGTTCAGGGACTCACAGGTGTTCCCGGTCGCCGCGAGTTCGGTAGACCGAACTTTTCCGCGCGCGTACCCTGAACACATGGCAACGGTTCACCATCCCACCGTCGATATCGCGGGCAGCGCGTGGCCGGTGTACAAGCTCGAGGCCGTGGTCGCCGGGCTGGCGATCGCGCTGGTGCTCGGCCTGGTCACCGGCTCGGCTCAGGTGGCGGTGCTGGCGGCGGCCGCGGTGGCGTCGGTACGCGCGGCCTGCGCGCTGGCCGGGTCCCGGGTCTGCGCCCCGCCCGAACGCTGAATCCCGAATCGCGCGCTGAACCTACGACCGAGTGCCGAACTCCTGCCGAGAATTCCCGACAACGTGCCGAGCCCCGATCGAGCGCCGAGGCGAACGAGCCCAGGCGGGAGCGGCTACTGCGCGTCGAGCGTGAGCCCGGCCAGTTCCGAGCGGGAGGCGACGCCGAGTTTCGGATACGCCTTGTACAGGTGATGGCCCACCGTCCTCGGACTCAGGAACAGGTGCGCGGCGATATCTCGATTGGACATGCCTCGCGCGGCCAGCCGGACGATCTGCAACTCCTGCGGTGTGAGCACGGCCGACGGCCCCGAACCGGGCCGCGACATGCCGCCGTCGCCCAGCGCCCTCAGTTCGACCTCGGCGCGCTCGGCCCACGGGTTCGCACCCAGTCCGGCGAAGATCTCGTGCGCAGTGCGCAACTGTGTCCGCGCCTCGGTCTTGCGGCGGGCGCGGCGCAACCATTCCCCGTACAGCAGGCGGGTGCGCCCCTCTTCGAACGGCCGCGGTCGTGAGCCGAGCGCGGCCTCGTACAGTTCCCCGGCCTCCCGGCCCTCGGTGGTCAGCGCCCGGCTCCGCTGCTCCAGTGCGCGCACCCACGGCTGACCGCAGTCTCGCGCCCACGCGCTCAACCGGATCATGGCGTCACCGGCGAGTTCCCGATCACCGAGGCGGACGGCGGCCTCGATCGCGTCGGGCAGCGAACGCAGGCCCACGACTTGATGGCGCGCCGGTTCGACGGTGAGCGCGGTGAACCGGCCGATCGCCTCGTCCACCCGGCCGAGCCCGAGCGCCAGCATGCCCAGTGCGGCCTGGCACCAGGTGGCACCCGCCGCGCTCGGGCCGCCGAACTGCTCCGCCGACGCCCGCGCGACAGCGGCCGAACACCCTTCGACGTCTCCCTCCAGCGCCGCGAGGTAGGCGAGAAACGCCGTCAGCTGGCTGACCCAGTGCCGTAGACCGATGTCGTCGGCGATCCGCGCTCCTTCGGTCGCGAGGACGAATCCCTCGCGTGGGCGGCCGAGGAAGGTCTCGGCCTCGGCCAGGAAGAACAGCAGCGGTGGCAGCAGCCCGATCCGGCCCTCTTCCCGGCAGCGGGCGACGAGTTCCGCGGCGAGGTCGCGGACCTGCTCGTCTTGCCCCGGCACGAGTCCGGCGCCGCACAGCAGGACGAGATCGCGCGGATCGCCGACCGCGTCGGCCGCCGCGCGCAGATCACCGGCGGACCGGCCGTGCAGGCCGTCGAGCACATAGCGCAGGACCGGCGCGGACGGCTCCGCGTCGTCGAGTCGCAGTGCGCGCAGACGCGCATGGGTCTGCGCGAGTTCGGCTTCTCCGAGGTACCACGCGGCGTGCACCGCCTGGGTGAGGATGCGCGCGGCCTGCGACGGCTGTTCGGCCGCGATCGCGTCGGCGGCGGCCAGCAGTCGGCGATGGGCCGCGAGATGCTGCCCGGTGCCGAATTCCGCGCTGCCGTGCACCAGGTCCAGCCGCGCCGACAGCAGCGCGTCGCTCGTGTGCGCGGCCGCCCGTGCCGAGATGGTCGCGGCGGACTCGAAAAGCCCCGCGTCGGCGGCGGTTTCGGCGGCCAGCACCAGCCTGCGGACGCGGGCCCGCTGATCGGTGCTCAACGTGGCCGCGCGTTCATAGGCCGCGACCGCCCCGTGATGACCGCTGCGCAGGAGTGCTCGCTGCGCGGTGTCCTCCAGCGCGGTCGCGATCTGCTCGTCGGGGCCGGTGGCCGCGCTCGCCAGATGCCACGCCCGCAGGTCGGCTCTATCGGGTCCGGTCATGGTGTCGGCGAGTGCGCGATGCGCCGCCAGCCGTGCGCTCAACGGCGCGCCGCGATAGATCGCCGAGCGCAGCAAGGGGTGCCGCAACCGCAGATGCCGACCGTCGCCCGCGATCAGGCCGAGTTCCTCGGCGGGCCGCAGATCGGCGGGCGTGGCCCCGAGTTCCGCCGCGGCGGTGAGCACGGGGCCGGTCTCGGTGGTCCCGGCCGCCGCGGCCACCAGCAGCAATGATCGTGTCGCCGAGGGCAACCGGCTCACCTGACCGTGGAAGGCGACGTGCAGGCGTTGCGTCAGCGGCAGCGGATTCGGCCCCTCGTCCGGTGCGCTCGCCGCGAGCACGGCGGGCAACTCGCGCAGTGCGAGCGGATTTCCCGCCGCCGCACCCAGCGCGCGCATCCGCAGGCCCGGTGCGAGATCGGGTTCGAGGGCGTCGAGCAGCGCGGCGGCCGACTCCTGGCGCAACGGTCCGACGACGAGTTCGGGCAGTCCGGCCGCGGGGAAATCCGCCGGTCCGGTGCGGGCGGCGAAAAGGATCGCCACCCCCTCGGCATCGAGCCTCCTGGCCGCGAACACCAGGGCCTCGGCGGTGGCGCGGTCGAGCCAGTGCGCGTCGTCGATGACGCACAGCACCGGGTGCTCGGCGGCTTCCTCGGCCAGCAGCGACAGCACCGCGAGTCCGATGAGCAGCCGATCGCCGGGCCCGCTGTCACCGACGCCGAACGCGCCGAGCAGCGCCGCCCGCTGCCGCTCGGGCAATCGCTCGATCAGCGGCGCGGCCGTGCGCGCCAGCAGATGCAATCCGGCGAAGGGCAGTTCGGCCTCCGATTCCACCCCCGCGCTGCGGACCGTCGCCAGCCCCTGCGCCGCCGCGTAGTCGAGCAGCGCCGTCTTGCCGACGCCGGGTTCACCGCGCAGCACCAGCGCCCCGCTGCGCCCGGCCCGCGCATCGCACAGCAGCTGATCGATGCGTGCCTGCTCGCTCTCGCGTCCGTACAGCACCGGTTCACCGTAACCGGGCTTCAGCACGGCCGAAAAGTACCTATAGGCGACAGATTCGGCGACCCCCTCCCGATCCCTACCGTGTGTTCCGTACCCACCGAAGCGAGGAGAACACCATGAACGATCTGGTCGCGCAATACCTGGAGATCTGGAACACCACCGACGCGGCGGCCCGTGCGGCGGCCATCGGGCGGGTCTTCACCGACAACCCCGGCTACGTCGACCCGCTGATGGACGTCACCGGCCGCGACGCCATCGACGCGGGTATCGCCGCGGTGCAGTCGCAGTTCCCCGGATGGGTGTTCCGGCTCGCGGGCCCGATCGACGCCCACCACGATCAGGTGCGCTTCACCTGGGAACTCGGCCCCGCCGAGGGTGCGGCGCTGATCGTCGGTTTCGACGTGGCGGTGCTCGCGCAGGGCCGCATCGATCGCGTCTACGGCTTCCTCGACAAAGTCCCCGCCACCGCCTGACCCACACCCCTGTTCGTCGAGAAGGAGACCACCATGACCACCTACACTCCCGCGAGCCGGCTGTCCGCTCTGGTCGGCCCCGGCGACCGGCTCCTGCGCCTGTCATTGCGTACCGACGCGCTGGTCACCGGCGTCAACGGCCTGGCCTATCTCGTACTGTCGGCGCCGTTGGAGTCGCTGCTCGGACTCGACCGCGGACTCGCGCTCGCGGTCGGCGCCTTCCTGACCGCCTACGCCGTCCTCGTGACGCTGGTCGGGCTGCCCGTCCGGATCAGCAGCGCCGCGGTCCGGGGTGTGATCGCCGCGAATGTCGTGTGGGCGGTGGTCAGCGTGGTGGCTCTCGTCGTGGGCGTGCTCGGTGCGACCGCGGTGGGCGTGGTGTGGACGGTATTGCAGGCGCTGGTCGTGGGCGGATTCGCCGCACTGCAGTATCTGGGTCTGCGCAAGGCCGGGTGAAGCGTCGCACCGCCTGGTCCGGCCCGTCCCACGGGCCGGACCAGGCGGTCGTATCCGGTCGGGCTCGCGCATCGAGTGCGGGTCGGTGGTGGATCGGAACCCGTCGCGACACGAGGGATTCGAGTAGCGGACTACGCGGGATCTCGGCACCGGTCGGACGGAGACTGGAGGACATGAAACGCCTGGTGGTGTGTTGCGACGGTACGTGGAAGGCCGAGAACAGCAGCACCGTGTCCAATATCGTGAAGATCGCGCAGACCGTGCGGATGGAGGCCCCTGGCCCGACCGGCACGATGATCCGTCAGCAGGTCATCTACATCTCCGGCCCCGGCGCCCGCGGATTCACCGCGGATCGCCTGATCGGCGGTGCGTTCGGCCTCGGCCTGGAGGCCAACCTGTCCGCCGCCTATTGGCAGCTCGCCGTCAACTGGGAGCCCGGCGACGAGATCTACGTCTTCGGCTTCAGCCGCGGCGCCTACACCGCGCGCAGTCTGGTCGGGCTCATCGATCTGATCGGAATCATGAGCCCGGAGTCGATGATCGGCGGGCACTACCCGACCGCGCTGCGGATGTACCGCAGGCTCGGCGGCAAACGGCCGAACCGCTGGAAATCCGCGCCGACACCGAAGGATTGGTCGGATTTCCGCAGGACACACAGCCGGATGGCTCCGGTCGACTTCCTCGGCGTCTTCGATACCGTCGGCGCGCTCGGCGTCCCCGGCGTCACCTCCTGGCGGCACAGCTTCCACAACGTCGAACTCTCGCAATGGGTGCTGTGCGCCCGGCAGGCGCTCGCCCTCGACGAACGCAGACGCAATTTCGAGCCCTGCCTGTGGCAGGTGCCGGTGCCGTTGCGGGTCAAGCACCACCGGATCAAGCGCCGCGGCCACCGTGAGCGCGTCAAGCAGGTCTGGTTCGCCGGAGTGCACAGCGATATCGGCGGCGGCTACGCGGAGTGCGGACTGTCCGACGCCACCTTCCGATGGATGGTCGCCGAGGCGCGGGCGGAGGGCCTGGCATTCGACGACGGCCTCGTCGAATGCCTCACCGGGCAGTGCGCGAAGGTGCGGGAGCACTCGATGCTGCACGATTCGCTCGGCCCCGGCTACCGGGTGCTCAACCTCGCGCGCACTCTGCGCGCACTGCGCAACCGGCGCAGCCGCTTCTACTGGGACTCCTGGCGCAAACCGGTGGTCGAAGGTGACCACGGGGTGCGCCTGGCCTCGACGGTCACCGCGGACCAGGATTACCGGCCCCGCAATCTGCTCCGTTGGCGTGTGGCACTCGGTGGGCACGTTCCGGCACACCTCGTCGAGCCGATTCCGCCGGCTCCCGGTGATGCCGGTGCGGACGGCGGCAGGGGGTCGCGACAGATCACGCACGATGTCCGGCGCCGCGGCACGGGAAGCGACGCCCCGGGAAGACTTCTCGGCGGGAGGTGGTGAACTCGCCTACGCAGCCTGAGGAATCCGAGCCGCGCGCCGGGCAACGTCGACCGTACGAGCGGGCATCGGAGATGACCAGCCCGCTCGCCGGTCACCGCTCGATGACGAGCAGGGCTCAACGAGGAGCCGGGTGCGACGACGAGCAGGGCGCGATGACGAGGATGGCTCAGCGCAGAGCCGGGCACGGTGCCGAGCATGGCGCAGAGCCGGGCGCGATGCCGAGCGGGCTCAGCGCACGAGCAGGGCGACGGGCAGGCGCGCGAAGATCTGCTCGATCCGGGTGCGTCCCTGGAAGGTGTGGCCGGTCAGCCGATCGGTCCACGCGCCTCGCGGCAGATCGACCGCCGTATCGCCCCACCCGGTGTCGGCCAGTTCGAGGCTGTGCCGGGTGACCAGCACGACTACCTCCGGCGGCTCGCCGACGCGGCCGCGGGCGTAGCCGACCACTCGTTCGGACTGCTCCCCGGTGGCGTACACCGGCAGATACGTGCCCCCGACGAAGCACTCCGGGCGTTCCCGGCGCAGCCACAGCGAGTAGGCCACCACCCACATCTTCGCCGCACCGGAGGTGTCCAGTGCCGGTGTGCCGGTGAGGGATTGCAGCATTCCGGTGCGCGCCGGGAAATCGACCGGACGGCGGTTGTCAGGATCGACCAGCGAGTCCTCCCACAGCTCGCACCCCTGGTACACGTCGGGAATGCCGGGCCCACACAGTTGCAGCAGCTTCTGCGCCAGCGAATCCGACCAGGCGTGCTGGGCCAGGTCGTGGGTGAGATCGCTGAGCTGCGCGCCCACCGTTCCGTCGATCACCGCGTCCAGCCACACGTGGACGGCGGTCTCGAACTCGGTGTCGGGATCCTCCCACGAGGTGCGCAGACCGGCCTCGCGGATCGCCTTCGTCGCGTACATGTGCAGCCGCTCGCGCAGACCGGGCACCGAGGACGCGGGGCGCCCGTCGGCCGGCCACACCCCGAACATGTTCTGCAGCAACATCAACGCGGTCGCGCCGTCGGGTGGCGGCGTCTGCTCGAGCCAGGACTCCACCGACTTCGCCCAGGTTCCCGCGACCTGCGAGAGCACACCGATGCGCGCCCGCACATCCTCGCCGCGCTTGGTGTCGTGCGTGGACAGCGTCGTCATCCCGGCCGGCCAGCGCCGCACCCGCTCGATATTGGCCAGGTGGAATTCGTTGACCGAATGCCCGAACCGCGCCGGGTTCCCGCCCACCTCCTGCAGCGACACCAGTCGTGCGGCGCGATAGAACATGGTGTCCTCCACCGCTTTCGCGGTCATCGCGCCGCACACCTGCTCGAACCGCGTGGCCGCCTCCGCGCCGACCGCGAGCGCGGCCACGAGCACCTTCAGCGGGGCGCTCAGTTCGCTGTTGCGCCGCTCGACCTCCGCGATGACCGCGCCGGTCATCCCGGCCAGCGGCGTGTAATCGGCCCGGTATACCGGCATGAAGGCCAGTACCTCGATGACGGCATTGGTCAACGCCAGGGTGTCGAAGGACTCCGCGGCCGCGTCGCGTTTGATCGCGGCGACCAGCCTGCGCAGTTCGGGCACCAGAATGCTCTCGGCCACGGCACGTTTGATGCGATGCTCGGTCTCGCCGATCCAGGCCCGGTCGCTGCCGTGCCCGGCGAAGCGGCGCGACAGCTCGGTCAGCGCCTGTTCGCCCTTCGGGTCGATGAGCACACCGCCGATCCAGGCGAGTGCGTCGTAACCGGTGGTGCCGTCGACAGGCAGGGTCGGGTCCAACGGCTCCCGGTTGGCGAGGATCTTCTCCACCAGCAGCAGCCGGTTCGGCCCGATCAGCTGCCGCAATCTGGTCAGGTACTCGGCCGGATCGGACAGGCCGTCCGGATGATCCACCCGCACACCGTCGATGAGGTCGTGCTCGCACCAGGCCGCGAGCTCGCGGTGGGTGATGTCGAAGACCTCGCGGTCCTCCTGCCGCAGCGCCGCGAGCGTGCTGACCGCGAAGAACCGGCGATACGTGCACACCCCCGCCTTCCAGCTGACCAGGCGATAGTGCTGGCGGTCGTGGATGCGCAGCGGATTGTCGCCGTCGGTGCCCGGCGCGATCGGGAACCGCAGATCGTGCAGCGCCAGCATGGGTTCGGGCCCCGTGCGGTCCACGGTGAGTGCGGCCGGATCGTTCTCGTTGGCCAGCACCGGCAGGGTCAGCCGCCCGCCCGCGCCGTTGCCCGGACTCCAGTCGATGTCGAAGAACCGCGCGAACGCCGACTCCCGGCCGTTGCGCAGCACATCCCACCACCAGGGATTCTGGCGTGGATCGGCGACGCCGACGTGATTGGGCACCAGGTCCACGATCAACCCCATGCCGCGGGTGCGCACCTCGTCGGAGAGCGCCTTGAGGCCGAGCGGACCGCCGAGCGCCGCCGACACCGTGGTCGGGTCGGTCACGTCGTAGCCGTGGGTGGAACCGCGCGCCGCGGTGAGGATGGGGGACAGGTACAGGTGCGAAATGCCCAGTTGCTGTAAGTATTCCGCGATGGCGCGGGCATCGGCGAAGGTCAGCGCGTCCGGGCGCAGTTGCAGCCGGTAGGTGCTGCGTACCGGGGTCTGCCTGGTGGCGCTCTTGGGGACGACGGCGTCGGCGCGGTAGGCGGCTTCGGGGATCTCGGGGACGGTCATGGCAGTGTCACAGTCGTTCGGTGCAACGCAGAACCAGCAGGCAGCGGCCGGGCAGGGGCAGGGTCGAGGAGGCCTCGTAGGATTCGCCGCCGCTGCCGTCGGGGGTCGAGCAGTCCAGTTCGACCACCCAGCGCAGGCCGTATTCCGCGCCGGGGAGCGCGAAATCGAGCGGGTCGTGATGGGCGTTGAAGCACAGCAGGAACGAATCGTCGGTGATGCGCTCGCCGCGCGGGCCGGGTTCGGGGATGGCGCGTCCGTTCAGATACACCGTCAGGGCCTTGCCGAAGCCGCTGTCCCAGTCCGCCGCGGTCATCTCCTCGCCGGCCGGGGTCAGCCAGGCGATGTCGTGGGTGATGTGCTTGGGCCGGATCGGCCTGCCCTCCAGGAACCGCCTGCGCCGGAAGACCGGATGCGCGGTGCGCAACGCGATCACCGCGCGGGTGAAGGCGAGCAGGTCGGCATTGGTCTGCGCCAGTGACCAGTCCATCCACGCCAGCGGCGAATCCTGGCAGTACACGTTGTTGTTGCCCTGCTGGGTGCGTCCCATCTCGTCGCCGTGCGCGAGCATCGGCGTGCCCTGACTGAGGATCAGGGTGGCCAGCAGATTACGCGACTGCCGCTCGCGCAGCGCCAGGATCTCCGGATCGTCGGTCGGGCCTTCGACACCGCAGTTCCACGACCGGTTGTGGCTCTCACCGTCGCGGTTGTCCTCGCCGTTGGCCTCGTTGTGCTTCTCGTTGTAGGACACCAGGTCGCGCAGGGTGAAGCCGTCGTGGGCCGTGATGAAATTGATGCTCGCGCCGGGCCGTCGGCCGGTCGCCTCGTACAGGTCCGAGGAACCGGTCAGCCGGGAGGCGAACTCGCCCAGCGTCGAGGGCTCGCCACGCCAGTAATCCCGTACGGTGTCGCGGTACTTGCCGTTCCATTCGGTCCACAGGCCGGGGAAGTTACCGACCTGGTACCCGCCCTCGCCGACGTCCCAGGGCTCCGCGATGAGCTTCACCTGGCTGACCACCGGGTCCTGCTGCACCAGATCGAAGAAGGTGGAAAGCTTGTCGACGTCGTGCAATTCGCGCGCCAGGGTCGCGGCCAGGTCGAAGCGGAAGCCGTCGACGTGCATGTCCAGGATCCAGTAGCGCAGCGAGTCCATGATCAGCTGCAGCGTGTGCGGGTGGCGCACATTGAGACTGTTGCCGGTGCCGGTGTAATCCCGGTACTTCGACGGATCGTCCTCGAGCAGCCGATAGTAGGCGGCGTTGTCGATGCCGCGGAAGGCGATCGTCGGGCCCAGGTGATTGCCCTCGCCGGTGTGGTTGTAGACCACGTCGAGGATCACCTCGATGCCCTCGGCGTGCAGGGCCCGCACCATCGCCTTGAACTCGGTGACCGCGGCGCCGCCGCGGGGGCTGGCGGCGTACTCGTTGTGCGGGGCGAGATAGCCGAAGCTGTTGTAGCCCCAGTAGTTGCGCAGCCCCTGGTCCAGCAGCATCCGGTCGTGCAGGAACTGGTGCACCGGCATCAGTTCGATCGCGGTGATGCCCAACGCCTTCAGATGCTCGACCACCGCGGGATGCGCGATGCCCGCGTAGGTGCCGCGCAGCTCCTCCGGCACGTCCGGATGGGTCATCGTCATGCCCTTGACGTGGGCTTCGTAGATGACGGTCTCGTGGTAGGGACGCTTCGGCGGGCGGTCGGCGCCCCAATCGAAGAACGGGTTGATGACCACGCCGGTCATGGTGTGGCCCAGTGAGTCCAGGCCGTAGGTGTGCAGCGACGGATCGCCGTCGAAGTCGCCGTCGAACGCCTTGCCGTACGGATCGAGCAGCAGTTTGCTCGGATCGCAACGCAATCCGCGCTCGGGATCCCAGGGACCGTGCACCCGGAATCCGTAGCGCTGTCCGGGACCGATCGTCGGAAGGTAGGCGTGCCAGACGTACCCGTCGACCTCCTCGAGCGCGATGCGGGTCTCGGCGCCGTCGCGATCGATGAGGCACAGCTCGACCGCGTCGGCGACCTCGGTGAACAACGAGAAATTGGTGCCTGCGCCGTCATAGGTCGCACCGAGGGGATACGCCGATCCCGGCCAGGTGCCCAGGGGCGTCACATCGCTTGGCGCTGGATCGGGCTGAGCCATGGACACGACAGTAGCGCCGAACCGCGCGCACATCGGATTCGTGGTGCATCGGTCACACCTCGGAACCGGACTCGGTGTCCCTCGCGCGTGTCGTGCTGCTAACTTGAACACTGTTCAAGTCGCCCCGCTCGGGGCGGGAACCTGTGAGCTCGACACCCCGCGAGGACCGATTTGTCCACAGAGGAACTGACCCAGCAGCGGATCACCGCCATCGACGCGGCCCACGTCTGGCATCCCTACGGCGGCTTTCCCGCCGCCACCGAACCGCTCGTGGTGGCGAGCGCGTCCGGGGTGCGGCTGACCCTGGCCGACGGCCGCGAGTTGATCGACGGCATGAGTTCCTGGTGGGCGGCGGTACACGGCTACCGTCATCCGGCCCTGGACGCCGCCCTGCTCGAACAGGCCCGCCGGATGAGTCACGTCATGTTCGGGGGCCTCACCCACGAACCGGCCGCTCGCCTGACCGAACTGCTCGTCGAGCTCACCCCGGACGGTTTGGACAAGGTCTTCCTCTGCGACTCCGGCTCGGTCTCGGTGGAAGTGGCGGTCAAGATGTGCCTGCAGTACTGGCGCAGTGTCGGCAAACCCGGCAAGCGCAGGCTGCTGACCTGGCGCGGCGGCTACCACGGCGACACCTTCACCCCGATGAGCGTCTGTGATCCCGAGGGCGGCATGCACGCGCTGTGGACTGATGTCCTCGCCGCACAGGTGTTCGTCGGCATGCCGCCCGCCGATCACCGCCCCGGCTACGTCGAGGAACTCACCGCCGCCATCGCCGCGCACGCCGACGAACTCGCCGCCGTGATCGTGGAGCCGGTCGTACAAGGCGCGGGCGGCATGCGCTTCCACGACCCTCGCTACCTCGCCGACCTACGCCGACTCTGCGACGAGCACGACATCCTGCTCGTCTTCGACGAGATCGCCACCGGCTTCGGCCGCACCGGGGAACTGTTCGCCGCCGAGCACGCCGGTGTCCGCCCCGACATCATGTGTGTCGGCAAGGCGCTGACCGGCGGCTACCTGACCCTCGCCGCCGCCCTGTGCACGACCCGGATCGCGGAAACCATCAGCGCCGCCCACGGCGGTCTCATGCACGGCCCCACTTTCATGGGTAATCCGCTCGCCTGCGCCGTGGCCGTCGCCTCCATCGAGACACTGCTCTCCCGCGACTGGCGGACCGAGGTCGGCGACATCGAATCCGGTCTGCGCGCCGGCCTCGATCCGCTGCGGGGCTCGCCCGGTGTCGCCGACGTGCGCGTCCTCGGCGCGATCGGCGTGGTCGAACTCGATGAGCCGGTCGACATGAAGGTCGCCACCGCCGCCGCCGTCGAATCCGGTGTCTGGCTGCGCCCGTTCCGCAACCTGGTCTACACGATGCCACCGTTCATCAGCACTCCCGCCGATGTGGAGGCGATCACCGCGGCCATCGGTTCGGTGGCCCACGCTGTGACCCGCTAGGCGGGCCGGCTCCGACCCGGCCGTCGGAAGGTGCCTGCCGTTCCCGCCTGATCGCCCCGCGGGTACGAGGCGTAGGTGTCGGTCCGCGCCGGGCTGGAGCCGATGGCCGGAATCACGCGATCCACGCGGGCACGATCGGTGCGTCGGACTGCGGTGTCCGCGCTCGAGCGCCCGCCGGCGCGGTCACGATCGCGCCGTATCCCTCGGGTCCGCTGCTGATCTGTCGCCGCGCGCCCGCGGGGAGGACGATGGTGTCGCCTTCCGCCGCGTCGTGCGAGTGGCCGTCCAGGTCGACCACCAGCGAACCGGTGAGCACCGTCCAGATCTGTTCGACATCGAATTCGTGTACCGGCCCGGAGGTGTGCGGCGGCACATCCACCCGCCACAGCGCGGCGCTCGCCCCGCCCTGGGTGGGCGAGGCCAGTGTGGTCATGACGCCACCGGGCGTCTCCGTGCGGCGGTTCTCGGTGTGGCGGACGACGGTCATGGGGTACCTCTCGTTACAATGGACAACACGGTTGTCGAATTGGCGACAGGGAAATAGTCAACGAGGTTGTCCAATATGTCAAGGGATGAGCAGGATGAGGCCGTCCATCCCCGGCGGCCCTCCGCGGCTGCGGGGCCGGTCGGCAGCGAGGCGGCGCGTGTGGTTCCGGCCGATGCCGATGCCGAGGGTGCGCATGAGCGCACTGCCGTGACGACCGCGGGGTCCGAGGGCGGTGCGGCGCCCGTGGTGGAGGGATCGGGTGGAGAAGGAGGATCGGCGGGCGGCGGTACCGGGTACGAGCTGCCGATGCGATTCCTCCTGGCGTTCCGTTCGGTGATCGACGAGGTGAACGCCGACCTCGCCGAACACGGCCACGCCGATATGCGCCCCATGCACGGCTTCGTCTTCCAGGCGATCGCCCGTGCGGGTGGCCCGAACGGATGCACCGCCGCCGACCTCGGTCGCGTGCTCGGTGTCTCCAAACAAGCCGCGGGCAAGCACATCGACACCCTCGAACGGCTCGGCTACCTGCGTCTGAGCGTCGATCCCGCCGACGCGCGGCGCAAAGTGTGCACATTGACCGATCGCGCCCACGACGCCCTCGACCGCTCGGCACGCGTCTTCGACCGCGTCCGCGACCGCTGGTCGCGCACGCTCGGCCCGCAGCGGCTCGCCGCACTCGAACACGACCTCCGTGTCCTGGCCCCCGGCGAACTGTTCCGCCTGGACACTCCGCAGTGGTTCAACGGCTGAGCACCGACCGTCAGCCCGTCCTGAACGGTGTTCAAGTATGCTGCTGCGCTGTGACTACCGATCCGTTGAGCTGGTTGGACGAGCGGGCGCGGGCGCGTGTCGGCGCCGGATTGCGCCGCGAACTGCGGCCCAGGCAGCCGCAGTCGCCGTCGATCGACCTGGCCTCCAACGACTACCTCGGCCTCACTCGGCATCCGGCGGTGATCGAGGGCGCGGTCGAGGCGGTGCGCCGTTGGGGCGCGGGCTCGACGGGTTCGCGCCTGGTCACCGGAACCACCGCCGATCACGCCGCGCTCGAGGCCGAACTCGCCGAGTTCACCGGGACGGAGGCCGGACTGGTGTTCGCCTCCGGCTATGCCGCCAACCTCGGCGTGGTCACCGCGCTGGCCGGACGCGGATCGCTGATCGTGTCCGACGCCGGCTCGCACGCCTCCCTGGTCGACGCCTGCCGACTGTCTCGCGCCAGAGTCGAGATCGCCCCGCACGGCGATGTCGCGGAAGTCGACCGGCTGCTGTCGACCCGCACCGAGGAACGAGCACTGGTGCTCACCGACTCGGTGTTCAGCGCCGACGGCGACCTCGCCCCGCTCGTCGAGCTGCATCGCGTCACTCGGGCCAACGGCGCGGTCCTCATCGCCGACGAAGCGCACGGCCTCGGTGTGCGCGGCGAGGGTGGCCGCGGCCTGGTCCACGAGGTGGGGCTGGCGGGCGAGCCGGACCTGATCGTGACCGCGACTCTGTCCAAGGCGCTGGCCGCGCAGGGGGGAGTCGTGTTGTGCACCGAACGCGTGCGCGCCCACCTGATCGACGCCGCGCGCACCTTCATCTTCGACACCGGTCTCGCCCCCGCGGCTGTCGGGGCCGCGCGCGCCGCTCTCGATCTGCTCCGCCGGGACCCCGGCATGGCCGGTCGAGTCCTGCGCAATGCCGCCGCCATCGCCCGGGTGGCCGGCGTGTCCGAACCCGATTCCGCTGTGGTGTCGGTCGTGCTCGGCAAGGCGCAGGTCGCCTACGACGCTGCCCAGGCATGCATCGCACGTGGACTCGATGTCGGCTGCTTCCGCCCGCCGACCGTCCCCGAAGGCACGTCCCGGCTGCGGCTCACCGCCCGCGCGGACCTGACCGATGCCGAGCTGGACACCGTCGCAACCGTCCTCGCCGACGTGCTGGCCGAGGCCCGCCGGAACGACCGAGGACGCGACGTGAGCGGAGCGCGCCCTCCGGAGGTGGTCTCCGCATGAGCACGCTGCTCATCACCGGTACCTCCACCGATGTCGGCAAGACCGTCGTCACCGCCGCGCTGGCCGCGACCGCCGCCGCCGAAGGGCGATCCGTGGCAGTCTGCAAACCCGCCCAGACCGGAGTCGTCCCGGGCGAGCCCGGCGACCTCACTGTTGTCGAACAGCTGGCCTGCCCGCTCGTCACCCGCGAACTCGTCCGGTACCCGGATCCCCTCGCGCCCGACACCGCCGCCCGGCGTGCCGGACGACCCCTGCTGACCCTCGCCGAGACGGTCGAAGCGGTGCGCGATCTCGATGGCTCGGATGCGACTCTGGTCGAAGGCGCCGGTGGCCTGCTGGTGCGGATGGGCGAGTTCACCCTTCTCGATCTGGCGAAGGAACTCGGCGCGCCGGTTCTGGTCGTCGTTGCAGCGGGTCTCGGCACCCTCAACCACACCGAGCTGACCATCCGAGCGCTCGAAGCCGCGGAGGTCCGCTGCGCCGGTCTGGTGATCGGCTCGTGGCCCGCAGCCCCCGATCTGGCAGCCGAGTGCAATCGCGAGGATCTGTCGCGTGTGACCGGTATCGACATCGTGGGCGTGGTTCCGGCCGGCGTCGGCTCCTGGAGTCACGAACGCTTCGTTTCCGAGGCTCCGGGGTGGTTCGTCCCGGCCTGGGTCCGCGGGGAGTTCGCCGCGGAACCGACCCACCGCTAGTCGATTCGGTTGCCGCGCACCCCGATCCACCTGGGGATTTGACATGGTGCGAGTGCCTGCGTAACTTATTCCAGGTCAGAGCGACACGGACACCGACCCGGAGCCGAGACGCCGAGCCGAGAGGTTCAGCGTGGCCTGGGAAACGAGGTAGGACGAGGAGCGCCTGGCGATCACACTGGCTCGACCATAGTTCGGATTTGGTTTCGGACGACTGGACGCGCTAGGCTGGAAAAGTTGCCTCACTGAAGCACTGGAGTTTTTCTGGTTCGGATGTGTGTGCGTGTGTTCTTTGAGAACTCAATAGTGTGTCGATGAATGTCAGTGCCAATTATTTATTGGTTCCGGCTCTTCACCCCCGTGGGGGGTCGGACATTTTTAG
>NZ_JADLQN010000014.1 GCF_015477835.1 Nocardia higoensis
GGATCAGGCCGAACGGCGCGGGCATGCGTTCGTAGAGATCGATGCTGACCTCGGCATCGGACTTCATCAACGCGTCGGCGGCGTAGATCCCGGCCGGCCCGGCGCCCACGATCGCGATGCGGAGCGGACGCTCGGCGGAGCCGATATCTCGAAAGCTCATGTCCCCACGCTCATTTCTCGTACTTCGCGACGAACGCGATGTCGACCCCGAGGTCGCCGACTCCGGCCGCGCTGCCCGGCGATCCGAGCGGCGCCGCCCGGCCGGGCAGGACGTCGGTGAAGAACGCGGCATTGGCGGTCACGAAGCCCTCCTGACCGGCCGGGATGTCGTCAGCGAGATAAATCGCCTCGACCGGGCAGACCGGTTCGCAGGCACCGCAGTCCACGCATTCGGTCGGATGGATATAGGCCATCCGGTCGCCGGTATAGATGCAGTCGACCGGGCATTCCTCGACGCACGCGCGATCCATCACGTCCACGCAGGATTCTCCGATGACAAAGGTCATGACGCGGCCTCTTTCTCTACCGATTCGCCGAGCGCGGCGAGGATTTCATAACGGAGCCGGGCGAATTCGGGCTCGAATCGCGCGCCCGGCGCGCGCGGGTCCTCGATGTCGATCACCCGCTGGATGCGGGCGGGGCGAGCCGACAGCAGCACGATCCGGTCGGCCAGCAGCAGCGCCTCGTCCACGTCGTGGGTGACGAAGAGCACCGTGGTGCGCCGCTGCTGCCACACCGACACCAGCAGTCGCTGCATATCGGCCCTGGTCTGGGCATCGAGCGCACCGAACGGCTCATCCATCAGCAGCACCCGCGGATGCGCGGCGAGAGTGCGGGCGAGCTGCACCCGCTGGCGCATGCCACCGGACAACGCCCCCGGCAAGTGGTCACCGAAGTCGCGCAGGCCCACCAGGTCCAGCAGTTCGAGGGCTTCGGCACGACGCTCCCGACGCGGCACGCCGCGCAATTTCAGGGCGAACTCGACATTGCGGCGCGCGCTGCGCCACGGCAGCAGTGCGTCCTCCTGGAACACCATGGCGCACTGCTGTGCGGCGGTGTCGGTTCCATCGATGCGGACCGTTCCCGCTGCCGGCGTGAGCAGCCCGGCCATCGCGCGCAGCACCGTGGACTTGCCGCAGCCGGAGGGACCGAGCAGCACCACGATCTGTCCCGCGGCGACATCGAGATCGACTTCGGCGGCGAGGCTGTTCCCGTAGGCGATGCGCAGACCCTCCAGTCGCACCGCGGCGCCCGCGCTCATCGCCCGGCCCTCGGCAGCCACCGGTTGACCCGGCGACCGGCCAGTTCCACCAGCCAGGCCGTGCACCAGCCCAGCGCACCGATGGTGAGCATCCCGACGATCACGCTCGGATAGTCGAGCAGGCCATAGGACTGCCAGGTGAAGTAGCCGATGCCGAACTGCCCGGAGATCATCTCCGCGCTGATCACACAGATCCAGGCCACACCCATCGCCACCGACAGCCCGGAGAAGATGCCGGGCAGCGCGCCGGGCAGCGCGATCTGGAACAGAATCTCGCGACGGCGGGCGCCGAGGGTGTGCGCGGCTTCCTCCCATACTCGCGGCAGCGCGTGCATGGCGTGGATGGTGGAGACCGCGACGGGGAAGAACGCGGCGAAGAAGGTGATGAACACGATGCCCTGCTCGCCGGTCGGGAACAGCAGAATCGCCAGCGGCACCAGCGCGATGGCCGGGATGGGCCGGAACACCTCGAGCACCGGCCGCAGCAGCGCGCTCACCGTCGCCGAGCGCCCGATCGCCATGCCGACCAGCACACCGGACACGGTCGCCAGCCCGAAGCCGACGAGGATCCGGCGGGTGCTGGCGACGATGTCACGGTAGTAGCTCGCCGCGCCCAACTGGGCTCCGAAGGCGTCGAATACTTCGGCGGGCGTGGGAATCTTGTCGAATCGCAGCCAGAACACCACCTGGTTCTCGGTGAGCAGATACCAGGCGAACAGCAGTACCAGCAGCGGCAGCGCGGTCAGTGCGGTGACTCGGGCCCGGCGCGCGCCGGCACGCGTGCGCTCGGCGCGCCTGATCGCTCGCGGCGCCGCGACGACCTCGGCAGGCGCCGGGGCGGGCGCGGTGAGGATGTCGATGGATGTGGACATGGGGGACTCCTGTTTCCTGCCGTGCGGTCAGCGCGCTGTCAGCGCGGCTCGGTAGTCGATGACCTCGGCGCCGGGATGCGCCTGGACATATCGCTGGGCGTCCGCGCGGATGGCGAACGGCAGCAGCCGCTGGTCCGGCTCGGCGGCCGGATCGCTGACCCACGTCGCGGTGGCGGCGAACAGCCGGGTCCCGGTGTCGTGGTCGGGGACGTAGGCGGCGCGCACCGCCCCGGCGTGCTCGGCGATCTGACGCAGCAGGCAGGTCGGGGTCTTGGCGACCGATGTGCTCGTGGCATCGGCGAACCACACCTCCGAGGCGGTCGCCAGCCCGTCGACGACACCTCCGCACACCGGGTCGGCGCCGCGCAGCGGTGCGGGGGCGGTGACCGAATCCCTGGCGGCGTCGTAGTCATTGCCGTAGACCGCGCGAAGGTACTGGTCATCGACGAATTCGCCGAGGTCCAGGTCCGACAGCGCGCCCAGGCCCTGGAGGAACGGCAACAGCTCGGCCAGCGCGTCGACCAGTTGTGGCTTGATCGTCGGGTCGAAGTTCACCAGGCCGGCGGGCCCGTTGTAGAGATACACCACCTCGGCGGGCAGGCCGGTGAGCTCGGCGACCCGCTGCGCCGCCGCGAGCGGATTGCTGTTGAGATAGTCGGTGGTCTTGCGCTGAGCGGTGAGGAAGGCCCGCACCACCTCCGGATGTTCCGTCGCGAACCGCTGACCGGCGACCACGGCATGGAAGGTCGGGATGCCGGCGCTGCCACCGTCGTGCAGCAGCCTGGCCTTGCCGTCGTAGACGAGTTTCTGCGGCCACGGTACGAATTGGGCGAGCGCCGCCGCCTGGTCGCCCTCCAGCGCCGACGCACCGACAGCCGGGTCCTGGCCGAGCAGTTTCACGTCGTCGAGGGTCATCCCCATGCCCGCGAGGCCGGTGGACAACATGCCGTGCGCGGCCGAGCCGATGCTGGTGGAGATGACTTCGCCGCGCAGGTCGCTCAGAGTGGCGGCCGGGGAATCCAGTGGCACCACCACCTGATTGAGCGAGCCGCGCATGTTGTAGCCGGTGACAGCGATCAGCTCGGATCGCACATCGGCGTGCTCGCGGGTCTTGGAACCGTTGACCAGGATCGGCGCGTCGCCCATCGAGCCGATGTCGACCTGTCCGGCGAGCATCTGCGCGGTGAGCGGCGGTCCCGCGGCGAAGTCCTTCCATTCGACGCGGTAGGTGACGCCCTCGGCCTTGCCCAATTCGGCGAGTTCGGCTTCGAAGGTACCCATGTCGCGCAACAGAGTGCCCGCGGTGACGGTGT
The DNA here is from genome assembly GCF_015477835.1 of Nocardia higoensis. Lineage (NCBI taxonomy): Bacteria > Bacillati > Actinomycetota > Actinomycetes > Mycobacteriales > Nocardiaceae > Nocardia > Nocardia higoensis. The sequence continues at coordinate 3,447 of NZ_JADLQN010000014.1, forward strand.
TGATGGTCTTGGACTGATAGCCGATGTCGACGGTGACGGTCTTGCCGTCGTCGCCCGCGCCACAGCCGGTGAGCAGGCCGGCGACAGCGCAGACGCCCGCGGTGAGAGCACAGGCCCGTACTCGGGCGAGGGTGGATATGGTCATGATCGGACTCGGTTCTCTCAGCGCAGCAGCAGCGGGATGTTCACGGTGACAGCGCCGACCGGGCACCGCGCGGCGCACGGCCCGCAGTACCAGCATTCGTCGACGTGCATGTAGGCCTTGCCCGTCTCCGGGTGGATGGCGAGCGAATCGAGGGGGCACATGTCGACGCACAGGGTGCAGCCGTCGATGCACTTGGCTTCGTCGACGGTCACGGGGACGTCGAGACGGGAGTTGACCAGGGCCATCAGAGTTCCTTTCCGGAGTTGGCGATGCCGATACGGGCGAAGGCGCGAACATCGGCGTCCGGGTCCTCGAGTGCGGTGTGCAGCGCCGCGGTGATGTCACGGCGTTCGGCGATCCGTTCGGCCAAGGCGCGCACGGCGGCCTTGCGGACATCGAGATTGGGGTCGGTGATCGCCGCGATCAGCGGCGCGGCGGCCAGGTCGGGATCGGCGGCGCCCAGCGCCAGGGCCGCCCCCTGCCGCACCTGCCAGGCCGGATCGGCCAGTGCGCCCTCGGCCACCCCCGCGGCGGTGGCATCGCATCCGGTGCCCGCCAGGCCGGTCAGGGCGGCCGCGCGCACCAGCGGTTCGGGGTCGGCGGTCAGGTCGAGCAGGCTCACCGCGCCGCGCGGATCACCCACCGCGGCGATGCCTCTGGCGACCGCGATACGCACCTCGGTGTCGGGGTCGGTGGCAGCGGCGGCGAGTTCGGTGAGCGCGTCCACGGAGGTGAACCCACCGACGACGGTCCGGCGCACGGCGGGGTTGGGATCGGCGAACCAGGCGACGAGCTCATCGGCCGCGACCAGACGGTGCCGCCACAGCGCCTCGATCGCGGCCGAGCGGACGGCCGGTTCCGCCGCGACGGCTTCGGCACGTAACTCGGCGGCGAACTCGGGGCCGGGTACGAGCACCTCGAGCAGTTCGGTGAGCAGGCCGATCGCCGCGTGCCGGACATCGACATCCGGATCGCCCAGCGCGGCCGCGAACAGCGGTGTGGCCTCGGCCCATTCCTCGGTGGTCTCGCTGAGCACCGACAATGCCGTGCGACGCACCTCGGGGTCGGGGTCGGTCAGGAAGGGGCACAGCTCGTCGAGGTCGGGGCATTCCTCGGCGAGATCCATCAGCGCCAGCAGCCGGGCGCTCATCGCGCACTCCACGCGCCGACGAGTTCCGGGGCGGCGACATCGGCGACACCGTCGGGGCGGACGAAGCCGGGCACCGGCACGATGTAGGGCGCGACCGGCCTGGTGCGGAATTCCATCGCCCCCGAGTCGCCCCGATACAGATTCAGGTGGCAGAACCATTCGGCGTCGTCGCGGGCGGGCCAGTCGGCGCGCTGGTGGTAGAGGCCCCAGCGGCTTTCGGTGCGCCGGAGCGAGGCGCGCGCGGCCATCTCCGCGCAATCGCGGATGAAACTCACCTCCGCGCAGCGCATCAGCTCGTGCGGCGTGCTCGCGCCCATGCCCGCGATCTCCGTGCGCATCCGCTCGAACGCCTCCACACCGAGGGTGAGGTAGCTCTGTGCCTTGGGCGGTTGCAGGTAGTCGTTGACGAAACGGCGCAGCTTGTATTCGACCTGCGGCTGCGGCGGGCCGTCCGGATGGCGCAGCGGGCGGTAGATCAGCTCGTGGGCGGCCTCGATCTGATCTTCGGGCAGCGGCGGGTGCGCGGCGCCGCGGGCGAATTCGCTCGCGTCCTCACCGGCGATGTCGCCGTAGACGAAGGCGCCGATCATGTAGTTGTGCGGGACCAGGGCCATGTCACCGGCCGCGTACAGGCCGGGCACGGTGGTGCGCGCGTGCTCGTCCACCCAGACTCCGGAGGCGGAATGTCCGCTGCACAGCCCGATCTCGGAGATGTGCATCTCGATGTCGCGGGTGCGGTAGTCGGTGCCGCGACCGGCGTGGAAGGTGCCGCGGGTGGGGCGCTCGGTGGTGTGCAGGATGCCTTCGATCTGGCTGATCGTGGCATCGGGCAGATGGCTCAGCTTGAGGTAGATCGGGCCGCGTGCGCTGTCGAGTTCGCTCTTGACCTCGGCCATCATCTGGCCCGACCAGTAGTCGCAGTCGACGAAACGGTTGCCCTCGGCGTTGACCTGGTATCCGCCGAACGGATTGGCGACATAGGCGCACGCCGGGCCGTTGTAGTCCTTGATCAGCGGATTGATCTGGAAGCATTCGATGCCCGACAGTTCCGCGCCCGCGTGGTAGGCCATCGCGTAGCCGTCGCCGGCGTTGGTCGGATTCTCGTAGGTGCCGTAGAGATATCCCGACGACGGCAGCCCCAGCCGCCCGCACGCGCCTGCCGCCAGGATCACCGCACCCGCCGAGATGGTGACGAATTCGCCGGTGCGGGTGTCGAATCCGACGGCGCCGACGGCGCGCCCGTCCACTGTCAGCACCCGCACCGGCATCACCCGGTTGCTGATGGTCACCTTGGCGCGCACATCGCGGGCGCGCAGGGTGCGATAGAGCACCTTCTTCACATCGCGGCCCTCGGGCATCGGCAGCACGTAGCTGCCGGAACGATGGACTTTGCGGACCGCGTACTCGCCGTGCTCGTCCTTCTCGAACTTCACGCCGTAGCTCTCGAGCCGCTGCACCATCTCGAATCCGCGGGTCGCGGTCTGGTACACGGTGCGCTGGTCGACGATGCCGTCGTTGGCGACGGTGATGTCGGCGACGTAGTCCTCCGGACTGGCTTTGCCGGGAACCACGGCGTTGTTCACCCCGTCCATGCCCATGGCGAGCGCACCGGAGTGCCGGACGTGGGCCTTCTCCAGCAAGAGCACGTTCGCGCCGTGCCGCGCCGCGGTGAGCGCGGCCATGGTGCCCGCGGTGCCGCCGCCGACGACGAGTACGTCGCAGACCATTTCGCGGCGCTGGGTGACAGATGGAATCTGCATGAGGTCAACCTCTTTCGTAGGGCTCGCGGGAGAGGCGCGGAGCGTGGGGCTCGCGGGTCGAGGACGGCCGGACTCCGGGATCGCGCCGTGGCGTCACCGGAATCCGGTCCAAGCGGCCGGACAGGGAGAACCGGTCGCCGCGATAGCGGATGTACTCGAGATCCACCGGCCGTCCCGAGTCGGTGTAGGTGAGCCGTTCGACGAACAGCAGAGGCGAACCCGTGCGCACCTGCAGCAATCCGGCGACGGTCGGGTCGGCGGCCACCGCTTCGATGGCCACGGCGGCCGACCCGAGCGGCAGGCCCAGCTCGGCTTCGAGCAGTCCGAAGACATCGCAGCCGGCCAGATCCTTGCCGAGCAGGGGCTCGCCGACATCGGCGGTGAGGTAGCTGGCGTCCAGAGACAGTGGCGTGCCGTCGAGGAAGCGCACCCGCTCCAGCGCGACGACCGGGGTGCCGGGAGCGAGCTCGAGCCGTTCGGCCACCACCGGTGTCGCGGGCACCACCTCGGCGAGCAGCACCTGATTGGTGACGCGTTCGGATCGGGTCTCGAAGGTCTCGGCCAGCCCGCGCAATCGGTCGAGTCCTTGCACCGCCTTGTCGGCGACCACGAAGGTGCCCGCACCGGGAACCCGGTCGATCAGCCCTTCGTCGCGCAGCAGGGTGAGCGCGTCGCGCACGATATTGCGGCTGGTGCCGAAGTCCGCGGCGAGCTGTCCTTCGGCGGGCAGCGGCCGGGCCCCGTAGACGCCGCTGCGGATGCGGTCGCGCAGAATATCGCGGATGCGCCGGGCCGGGGCGCTGCGCCGCCCGGTTCCCGGATCAGGCGGCCGGGAGCGGGCCGTCGAGGCAGGACTGGCTTTCATGCGGCTCAGCCTGGAAACAAATGATTACGGCGAACGTTTCGCGCAATTACCGATCGGTTACGCCAGTTCCGCTCCGCACCGCAACGCTGTGAACTGCGCGAATGCCGCGACTTCCCCGAGTCCCACCACTATCGGAGTCTTTGCCGAACCGTGTGGCGCCCGCGTGAGAGGGGCGGCGTGATCTCACGCACACCCATAAGTCGGACTGATGAGCACCTCCCCGATCGGTGGCTACCGGCGACCTCACACGGGTCCGACGCTGAGCTGGTGAATCGCTTGTCTGCTCTCGCGCCCGGCGTGGCGCTGGCCGCCCTGCTCGCCGGCCTGGCGACCCCGATGGGCCATGTCGTGCCCACCGTCGGAGTACCTGTACTCGCGCTCTCCCTCGGCATGCTGGCCGGAACCGCACTGCGCCGCACCGGCTCCACGCGCTTCGAAGCGGGTCTGGATCTCGTGCGCAGGCGCCTGCTCGGCGCGGCCATCGTGCTGATGGGACTGTGTCTGCCGGTGGGCGCGGTACTCACGGTCGGACGCGACACCGCGTTCGTGCTGATCGGCACGCTCCTCATCGGTGGCGTCGCGGCACTGGTGGTCGGACGGCTGCTCGCGGTGGACCCCGAATCGGCCACCCTCGTCGCCGTCGGCACCACCATTTGCGGCGCGTCGGCCATCGCCGCCGCCACAGCGGTGCTGCGCCCGCATCAGCAGCGCGTCGCCTACGCCCTGGGCACCATCTTCGTGTTCAACATCGTGGCCGTACTGCTCTTTCCGCCGATGGGCCGGCTGCTCGGCATGTCCGATCAGGCCTTCGGGCTATGGGCGGGCACCGCGATCAACGACACCTCGTCCGTACTCGCCGCCGGTGTGGCCTTCGGCGCCGTGGCCGCTCAGTTCGCCGTCGTCGTGAAACTGGTGCGCAGCCTGGCCATCGTTCCCCTCTGCGTCGGACTGCACCTGGGCCGCCGCAGGCTCGGCGCCGAGGGCGGTTCACTGCGCGGAGCCTTCCCGATGTTCGTCGTGCTGTTCCTGCTCGCCTCTGTCGCGGCCGGAGTGGGGCTCGTCCCGGAGTCCGCGACCGGGCCGCTGACCGCGCTGAGCGGCTGGCTGATCGCCGCGGTACTCGCCGCCATCGGCGCCTCGCTGAGCGTCGACCGCCTCCGCAGCGCCGGGCCACGACCGCTGCTGCTCGGCGGTCTGCTCGGAGCGACGCTGGCGCTGTCGAGTCTGGGGCTGATGGCGGCCACCGGCTGGCTCTGAAAGCCGATCGCGGCAACGGAAGCCATCCGACCACGACGGAGTTCCAGCAACAGGATGGCGGAGGCGCTCGTGCTACACCGCGACGATGTTCAACAGTGGTGCGAGTCCCTTGAAATAGTCCGGGTTGCGGGTGTACAGCGGCAGGCTGTGCTGGACGGCGGTAGCCGCTATCTGGAGGTCTGCCACTCGACCCCGTGGTTTGCGCCCGATCTGTTCGAGGAGAAAGGCCAATGATCCATAGATGTTGGCTGTCTCGGCATCGAACACCAGCGGACTGAATGATCTCGAGACCCATTGGAATTGGAGCTGGCGCTGAGCTTGTTTGACCGGATCTTTGGTGGCATACAGTCCGGCCGCGAGTTCGGCCAGGCTTATCGCGCTGATGGCGGCTTCCGCCTCATCAGGCATAGCGGCTTGCACTTCGAGGTAGTCGATCAGAATCGACGTGTCGAGCAGTACATGCCGGGGAACGGTGGGTTCACTCATCACCAGGGAGTTCCTGGTCGAGCATCGCATCCATATCGGCGCGCCACTCGTCGTAGTCGATGCGCGGCAGGTGTGCGCTGGTGCGGGCGAGTTCGGCGACGGGTACGAAGGTTCGCCGTGTGAGCGGCTTGAGCTCGGCGACAGGCTTGCCGTTGCGAGTGATGGTGAAGCTTTCACCGGCCTCGACCGCGGCGAGAACCTTGCCGCTGTCGTTGCGAAGGTCGCGTTGCTGGATCGTCTTCATAGCCTCATGCTACCGAGAATGCTACGCGGTGTACATACTGCTACCTCGTGCAAGAATTGCTACGAGGGATGGCCGAACGGTCGTGATGACCACCATCCACTCGCGGTCACCCTCGCCATGATCTTCTGGCCATCCGAATACGCCTGAACCGTGCAACACGGAACCGATGAATGCCCCGCGCCGAAACCGTCTGAACCGGTGAACAGCATGCCGTCGGCGCGAGCAGTCACCTGTGTTCGTCCGATGCCCGGCGGCATCCGAACCGGAGGTCCCCGTGACACGAAATCGCAACGCCCTCTGGGCGATGGTCCACGCCGAACGAGACGCGCTCGCCGATGATCTGGCCGGCCTGGACGACAGCGGGTGGGCACGGCGATCGCTGTGCGGCGAGTGGACCGTCGAGGAGGTGGTCGCGCACTTGACCGCGGCCGCGAGCCTCGGGCGGTGGCGCTGGCTGACCAGCATGATCGGCGCTCGCTTCGACGCCGACCTGCACAACCGACGCCGTCTGGCCGAACACTCGGGCGCGAGTCCCGCCGAGACCCTGGAGAACTTCCGCGCGATCATCCACAGCACGACCGCACCGAGCGGGCACACGGGCGCATGGCTCGGCGAGGTCGTCGTCCATGCCCAGGACATCCGCCGCCCACTCGGTCTGCCCTACCTTCCCTCGGTAGCGACCGTGACCGAAGTCGCCCGCTTCTACGCGAGCAAGGATTTCGCCGTGAACAGCCGCACCGCCGTCCAGGGGCTGCGCCTCGAGGCGACCGACGGCCCCTTCACGGCCGGTGCGGGCCCCCTGGTCACCGGAACGACGCTCGCGCTGACCATGGCGATGGCCGGTCGATCCGCCTATTTCGCCGATCTCGACGGACCGGGCGTCTCCGTCCTGCACAGCAGGCTCGCCACCGAAGCCGACCGCCACACGCTGTGAGCGTGCGTCCGCGCACGCAACGGCCGAGGCGTCCGGGCACGCACCGCGCAGCGATGAGTTCTGGCCGCGTCGCGCGTCTGTATTCGTGACCGTCGTAGGACATCGCAGGACGCTGCCGCACGAGAGACCACGGAGGGCACATGACGATCACGCCGAACGACCCGACGACCACGCTGCCCGGCCGCCCGCCCGTCGTCGATATGGACACCTGGCGGACCGCCCGGGAGGCGCTTCTGGTCCGCGAGAAGGCCCACACCCGCGAGGGCGACGCCCTCGCCGCGGCTCGCCGTCGGCTGCCGATGGTGGAATTCGACGGGACGGTCGAGGTCGTCGGCCCCGAGGGCCCGGTCCCGTTCCTGAACCTGTTCGAGGGCCGCGACGAGCTCGTGGTCTACAAGCACATGTGGCACGACGGCGCGCCGCATCAGGGCCAGTGCGAGGGCTGCACCACCGTGGCCTGGCACCTGAAGGACGCCGTCTACCTCAACGCCCGCGGCGTCTCGCTCGCGATCCTGACCACCGGCCGATGGGACGAGGTGGCCTCCTATGTGGATTTCATGGGCTACACCCAACCCTGGTACTCGGTGCGCGGTGTGGACGAACCGGTCGGCGGCGACATGGGTTTCCTCACCTGCTTCCTGCGTGATGGCGACCGCACGTTCCTCACCTATTCCACGACGGGCCGCGGCATCGAGCCGGTCAGCGGCTCCTTCGCCCTGGTCGACAGGACGCCCTACGGCCGGGGCGAGGCGTGGGAGGACAACCCCGAGGGGTGGCCCGAAGGGCACGACGCCTGCTGGTACTGGCGCTCGGACGCGGAGGGGAACGCCACCTGGGGCCCGACCAGCCGCCCCGTGCCCCAGTGGACCCGTCCCGGCGCGACCGCCGTCGAGTCCCTCGGTCGGCACGGCCACCATCACTGAGGCGCGAACCTCACCTCGGTGCCGCTCGACCCGCCGCCGATCGCCTTCTGCGTGGCCGCGACCAGCACCCCGTGGCCGCGGGGCGGGAACTCACCCTCGCGCCGGTCGCCGTCCGGTGGCGGGAGGTGGTAGCGGTCGGGTAGATCGAGGCGGCCGGGGCCGAGGTGGTCACGACAGCCAGGCGCGCGCCGCGGTCACCAACGTGCGCACTCCGATCGGCAGCGCCGGGTCGATGACCGGCGCGTACCGCGGCGAATGATTCGAGGGGATGTCGCGCAGGGCGGGGTCGCTCATATCGCCGGTGGTGAACAGCGCGGGGTCTGCCCCGCCCAGCAACCAATAGGACAGCGGCGCACCTGAACTCGTGGCGAGAATACCGACGTCCTCGCTGCCCGCGCCCGCGCCGGGGTCGAGGATGTTGCCCGCGCCGAGCCAGGACGCGATGGCGTCGAGGCTCGTGCCCAGGGCCCGGCCGTCGTTGGTGACGACAGGAAAACGCTCGATCTCGGTGATGGTCGGCTGCTCGGGCGCCCCCGCCGCGGCCGCCTCGCCGCGCACGATGCGTTCGACGGCATCGAGTATCCGGCGCCGCACCGCCGCGTCGTAGCTGCGGATGTTGAGCTGGATCTCGGCGGATCCGGGAATGACGTTGGCCGCCTCCCCCGCATGGATGGAACCGACGGTGAGCACGGCGGTCGCGGTGGCCGGGATCTCCCGGGAGATGACGGTCTGCAGGCGCGACACCGTCGCGGCGGCCAGCACCACCGGATCGACCGAGGCCTCCGGCATCGATCCGTGCGCGCCCCGGCCCACCAGCCGCACGCGCAACGAATCCGAGCCCGCGTACGACGGACCGGGATGTCCGGCGACCTTGCCCGCGGGCAACGGCGCGACGTGCTGCCCGAGCACCACATCGGGCTTCGGGAATCGGTCGAAGAGGCCGTCGTCGACCATGGCCTGGGCGCCCGCGCCCAGTTCCTCGGCGGGCTGGAACACCAGCAGCAGAGTCCCCGACCAGGCCGACCGGTCGGCGGCGAGGATCCCCGCCGCGCCGAGCAGGCACGTCGTGTGCAGATCGTGGCCGCAGGCGTGGGCGACCGGCACCTGCTTCCCACTGCCGTCGGTGGCGGTGACCGTGCTGGCGTAGTCCAGTCCGGTGTCCTCACGAACCGGCAACCCGTCCATGTCGGCGCGCAGCAGCGCGGTCGGGCCCGCGCCGTTGGTCAGCACACCGACCACCCCGGTTCTGCCTATCCCGGTGACGACCTCGAATCCGTTGTCCCGCAGTCGCTTCGCCACCAGCGCGGCGGTCCGGTGCTCCTGGAAGCCGAGTTCGGGATGACGGTGCAGATCCTTGTACAGATCGACCAGCGACGGATCGATCGTGAGGGCGTCAGGGTCGGTCATGGGGCCTCCTTCGACGACTTCCGGTCACCGAGCCCAGGGCCCGGCCCGGCGGTCCCCGAAAAAGCTGCCGGGCCCCTCTGGATACCCGTGTTCGCCGCACCCGCACTGTCCGCACAGAAAAAAGCCCCTCACCTGGCGATTCAGGTGAGGGGCTCTGGCGGTGGCGGAGGGATTTGAACCCTTCCGGGTGGTACTGGTCAGGGGCAGAAATCGCCGTCTACCAGCGGAAACACATCAGGGTGATTCACGCTGAATCACCCTGAATCCAGATCAATTGTGCCCAAAATGTGCCCACGGAAGGCGCTACGCGGTGACGCCGAGCTGGTTCGCCAGGGCTCGGGCATCGCGTTCGACGAGTCGACCGCCGTTGGTGACGAGTTCGGCAGCGAGATTGCGGCCGATCGGGTGGCAACTGGTCGACTCCTCCGATACCGCGGTCGCGGTGCGCAGCGCGCCGAGTGTGCCGATCCAGTCGCGGCGCTGTTCGTAGGCGCGTGCGAGTTCGAGCCACAGGCGTGCGCGACGGTCGACGCTGGGCACGGCGTCGGGGTCGACCGAGGATGCGGCGTCGAGTGCAGAGCCGGAACGGCGTAGGTCCACCTGCACCGAGACCGCGGTGAATTCCGCGTTGGCCGTGCCGAACAGCGTCCACGGGTGCGCGGCCCCGCTCGGCAACGCGCGTGCCATCCCTATCGCCTGATCGATGCCGCGCAGCGCGTCACCCTCGCGGCCGAGACGCGCCGCTGTGATCGCGCCGTGCAGTTGGCACGCGCCCCACAGCGCTCGCGCATCCTCGGCGTCATCGAGGCGCGGCTCGAGCAGCGCTGCCGCGTCCTGTGCGAGCCGGTAGGCGTCTTCCTCGCGGCCGGTCGATCGCCAGACGTTGCCGAGTACCCACGACGCTGACGCGAGGGATACGGGGTCGTCGGCGACCTCGGCCGCGGCCATGCAGCGATCGGCCGCCAACCACAACAGCGAGGCATCGGCGACCCACGCGAGCACTTGCTCGGATAGCGCGTAGGCAGCCGACAGCGCCGCCGCGGCGGTTCTCCGGTCCTGACCGTCGAGGGTGCGCAGCGCTCGGCGTCCGTCGCGGATCAGTCCGGGGAGCATGGCGCCAGCGTCGGCGCGTGGCGTCGCCGATGTGTGCCACAGGCGCCAGGCGCGATCGACGCGCGCTTGAAGTTCGGTCGGTGCGACGGGTGACGGGACGGGGGTGAGGTCGACGGATTCGATCGCTTCGCGAATCGCGGGGACGACGGGGTGACCGGCGCGGCGGGACAATCCGACCATCAGTTCGTGCTCTCCGGTGATCTCGGTGAGGTCGCGCACTCCGAGCGCCTGGCCGAGCCGGAGCAGCATCTCGAGGCCGGGGGCGCCTTGCCGGCCGCGCTCGACATCTCGTAGCCATTCCTCGGACCGGCCGACGAGGCCGGCCACAACGGCGCGGCTCTTGCCGGTGCGGGTGCGAATGATTTGGATGCGCTCGCCGATCGACCGCCCGGCGAGATCGTCAAGGTTCGGCATGTGACCGTCCTTCTTCGCGGATAAGTCCCCCCGCGGTGCCCCCCGGCCCGTCGACCGGGGGCGTTCAGCCTCCGCGAAGAGGGTCTTTCCAGCGTAGCGACGGCGGCGGGATCGCACCGCCGGATCAGGTGGGGAGATTCCCCCCACCTGGGTTGCCGGGGTGCACCCACCAGCCAGCGGCGGTGAGGCGGCACAAGATTCGATCAGTCCCTCGCGCCGGGTCGAGCGAGCCTCCCCGGCGCGAGGGTCGACCAACAACGTCAGGGGAAGGCAGGGGATGAACGCGCTCGGATGGATAGACCCGTGCTCGCCAACACCGGAATGGGATGCGGCGCAGGTGCGCCGATTGGCGCGCCGGTTGGGGTATCCGCTTCGGTGGGCTGATCCCGCTTCGGTGCTCGGGCTGGTCGAGCAGGTCGAGGCGGCCGGGGTCGAGGTCGTTCTGTTGTCGTCGTCGGCCCATATCGACGTCGTGACGCTGGACCGGTTGATGGCGTGCACCAACGTCGAATGCGCGGCGCCGCGGGCATCGTTCGGCCGCTGGTCGCCGTTCAGCGGGGCTCGCCGGTGACCGGGGCTCAGTTCGGACTCATCGTCGCGGTCGGCCTGCCGGTCGCGGTCGTACTGCTGATGATCTTCTGGCCATCCGACTACAGCTGACCGGGCCGCCGCGTAGACGGCATGGAAGCGACCCGGGTCGCAGCCAAGGAAGTCGTTCGCTGCGACCCGGTGCGCGCTACGCCGCCGCCGTGGCGATCTCGGCGATGCCGAGCGGCTGGAACACGTCGAGCTCGAACCGGCCTTCGACGCGGGCGCGGAGCTGGTTCTTGGAGAAGTCGTCGCTGACGTTCTCCGACCACTTCGTCTCGATTCCGGCCGTGTCGGTGGACAGAGCGACCGCCGACAGATCGAGCAGCAGCCCGGTCGTCGCGGGCAGACCGAGCGCCACGGCGACCGGCACACCCCACAGTTTCCGGGCAGCGCGGTCGACCGGGCCGCCCAGTTCGAGCTGTCCCGCGGTGTCGGTGCGGGCAAGTTCGAGCGCTTCCCAGTCGGCCGGGGAGAGCACGAACAGCCCCGCGGTGTGGCCCGCGGTTTCCAGCTTGGTCACGGCGCTGCGGGTCGTGGTGAGCAGATCGGTTGCGAACGCCTGAGTCTGGGCGCCGGACACATTCACCAGCCCGGTCATGTTCTCGCCGGTGCCGTCGCCCGCGATCACCTGGGCCTCGATGGCCTGGCGCAGACCGAACAACAGTTCGTCGGCAACGAACAGTTCCAGCGCGCCGGAGTCCTCGAGCCAGTACTTGGGGATCGGCTCGGACATGTGCGCGATCACGCGGAGTTCCGCGTCGACCTCGGCGAGGCCGAGCACCGACGTGGGCTTGGTCGCACCCTGCGCGACCGGGGCCGCGTTGTTGGTGCGGGTGTTCTGGCGCAGGTACTTGTACTTCGGCAGTTGCGACCGCAGGGTGAGCGCGTCCAGCAGCGACAAGGCCGGGCGGCCCAGCGCGATCGGCGATTCCGCGACCATCGGCACATCGGTGACGGTCGAGCCCGCGGGCAGCAGTGCCTTGCGGCCGGTGCTGTTGGCCGGGGCCATCCGGTCGGCGATCTGCCGGGCCATCGCCTTGACCGCGGTTCCGGTCAGGCTCAGGTGCTTGCCGTTCGGGTCGCCGGGGCCGTTGGCCTGGCCGACATCGGAGGCGAGACCGCGGGCCGCCTCGATGATGTCGAGGTCGCGCTTACCGGCCTTGATCTGGTCGAGCAGACCGCGGCCCTTGGTCATGGCCTCGTCGAATGTCCTTTGTTCGTCGCCGGTCATGTCCCGGCCTGCCTTCTGTGCGCGCTCGGCGATTTCGCGGGCCGACTCGACCTGTTCTTGTGCAGCCTTCTGCAGGTCGGCGAGCTTGGTCTTGGTCATCATGGCGGGGTGTTCCCTTCGGAGATGTCCGCGGGCGCCGGGCATACCGGGGCGCAGCGGAGAGCGTCAGTCGAATTCGCTCGGCGGGCGGGCGGATTGGGCTGGTCAACTCCGAGCGCTACGACGTAACCCCGGGGACGGACCCGTGTACCGATGGCCACAACTCCAAGTCTTTCCACCCTTCTGGGGACGGCGAGCCGTACCGCTGGCCAGCACCGGCGCCCGGATGATCAGACCGGGCCCGGGTGGCGGACGGGTTGTCACTCGCCGCACACGCCCAGGAGGTGGACGGACTTCATCTTACTCGGCGCGGTCCCCGTTGGCCTGCGCCTCGACTATCGCCCGGTGCATGGTCGCCCGCGCGTTCTCTGCGCCGACCGTCTGAACGAGCAATTCGCCGAGACCACCGGCGAGTGCGCCGATCAGCAGATGAACCGCGTTCTCGGCGTTGGCGTCCGACAGCGACCGGTTCAGCATGTCCGGCTTGCCGTCGAGCAGACCGAGCACGACGCGGGCCGCGCGTGCATGGTCGATCGGGCGAATCTGGTTGTCCAACGGACTCACTGAGTCCTCCTTACTTCCATGAGCCCCCCCTGACCTCGAAATTCTGAGCGGAAAAAAACGGAGTTACCGCGGCGCTGTCCCCTGCCCTCCTTGCCGGAGATTTCCACCCCCCTACCCTGCCGCCCTCCTTGCCGCGCAATCGGCGTGCACGCCATCGGCAGCCGCCAACGGTCCGAGCGGAAATCCGCACTCGGGGCACGGATCTTCCGAGACTTTCCCCGGAGGGTCCACGGAGTACAGCGGAGCGGGCGACTGGGCCACAGTGGGGCCATGCACGGCCCGGTGGCCCAACTGGCCCGACTGTGCAGTTGGGCCAACTGGCCCGTTCCGTTTGCCCTGGTCAGATCCAGTTGGGCCAGTTGGGCCAGTTGGGCCACGCATAGGCCCGGCTGGCCCGGCGCTGTCGTCGTGGCCCGACTGTGCGGGCAGCGACCAGTGCGAGACTCGCGGGTATCCGGCGCTGGTGTAGACCACGCCGAGTTTCTGCGCGGCCCGCTTCAACGTGCGCTCGGCAATGCCCGCCTTCTTGGCGTCGGCCTTGACCTCACGCGCGGGCGCCGACCCCTGCTCGGTGAGGTAGTCGAACAGCCACTGTTCGGCCTCGCTGCGGTCCTGCGCTTGGTCACCGTCGTCGCCGCCGAGTAGGTCGCGCGCGTCCACCGTGGTTTCGCCGAGCCAGCACAGCACACCGACATCGGCCGCGCCGTCGTCGGTGGCGACGGTGGTGGACTCGATCACGGCCTCCATCGACCGCGTACGCGGGGCAAGGTTGGCCTTGGTGTTGGTGACGATGAGATTGCCGCTGTCCTCGTCCTTGGCGACCGACAGCACCGACCGCGCGACCTGAGACCACGCGATAGAGCCAAGGATGAGCTTTCCGGTGTCGGCGCCGTCGCGTTTGCCGAAGTGGCACAGCCCCAGCACCACGCAATCGCGCCGGGCGGCCATCTGCGACAGCGGCTCGAGGAACTGGCGAACCTGGCGGTCGTCCTTGCCGGACAAGTCGCTGGACATGGCGCTGGTGGCCGCGTCCAGCACGATGAACGCGACATCCTCGGCGACCACGACGCGCTCGAGTTCGCCGATGTCGTCGGGCAGCACCAGGGCGCCGGTCTCGGAATACTCGCTCACCACGTCGATGAACAGCACCCGGTCCAGATCGGCACCGGCCGCACGTAGGCGCGGCACGACGGTGAAGTCTCGCGCGTCCTCGGTGTGCAGGTAGATCACGTTCCGGGGCGTGCCGTACCACTCCCCCTCCAGCGTTCCGCGCGTGATCTGCGCGCACTTGCTCGCCGCGATGGTCGACTTGCCCAGCCCCTCACGCCCGGCCAGCAGCACCAGCGAGCCCGCGGGAATCCAGTCCTGATCGACCCACCGAACACGCTTGGTCTGCACTTCGGATCCACGGGTGATCTTCAACCGGCGCGGCGGTGCCGCTTGGCCGATCACCACCAGATCGGCGAGACCATGCCCGGCCGCGATGTGGTCGGCCAGGTCTTTGCCGTCCTTCACCTCTGCCAGCGTCACGCTGGCAGCGATCCGGCGAAGATGCTGAACGGTCTTATCGGCTCGGCCGCGGCCGGGGCCGTCCTTGTCGGCGACGACGACCACGGGGCGCCCCGACAGCGGTGACCAATCGGCCTTACTCGGAGGGTTGGCCGCACCCCCGTTCTGCGTGACTGCCGCTACGCCAACGGCTCTCGCGGCAAGGACGTCCTTCTCTCCTTCGACTACGTAGACGGTCGTCGTGGTGTCGGCGGGCAGCATGTCCGAGCCGAACAGCGCGGTCCCGCCCTTGTTGCCACTCTGGCTGAACTTCCGCTCCCCCTTCGGATACGAACGGGTGACGATCCGGCCGTCCGGGTAGGTGTAGGTGGTGCGCGGGGAGTCGAACAGGTCCGCCTTGGACAGCCCCAGGGACTCGCGTACCTCGTCGGTGTCGGCGTTGTGACAGAACATCGCCACACCACCCTCGAAGCGGCGGAACGTGGTCCCTCGGTCCGACCCGCTATGTCCCGGGGTCGATGCCGAACCGTGGTCGCCCTTGTCGACCACCGTGCACCCGGCCGCGTGCAGCGCCGACACCAAGCGGTCATAGGCAGTGACGCTCACGCGAACCACCCTTCGCGCTCGGCAACCTCGAGCAAGTCGGCGAAGTCGCGCAGTTGGCAGGCAAGCAAGTTCGCCTCGGCGAACGTGTCGAATCGGTTCGCGTGCTCGCGCAGCCACGCACAGCGGAGCACCAGATCGGCGTGCGCCGTATCCTGGTGTCGAGTCTCGGTCATCGCGTGACCATTCCTTTCTGAGCCGCCCCGGTATCGGCACCGGGGCGGCTCACTCATTCGTCAGGCGCTGAGGTTGAGCGGATCGGCGGGCACGCTCACCCCTCGGTGAGGTCGGCGACGGTGAGCAGATGCCGCGCGATCCGGCGCGCCTCGTCGGCGGTCAGCCGGACCTCGGCGCCGTCGTAGCAGCCCGTGGAGCGCAACGTGAGTTCCACAACCGAAGCGCCGGTGATGCCGTCCCGGAACGCATCCACATCCGCGATGACGGGGTAGCCCGCCACCCACGGCGTGACGTTCAGCGCGGTGGAAAGCTCCCGCGAACGGCAATTGCCGTCTGCGGCGGTCGGGTCGACGGCGTGAAGCTCCTTGCTGTCGCAGAACGGCGCGCAGCGGGCGGTGTGCGCGGCCCGGGCCTGCGCCAAGCTCAGTTCGGTGACGTGCTCGGCGCTATGGGAGTGCGCGTCGTGGTGGGTATCGTGGGTCATTGTCAGGTCTCCTCGAGTAGATGTGATCTGGCTGGCCCGGTGAGCGGTCGCACCCGCTCCCGGGCCGTTTTCGTGCTGATCTGCCGTCACGCGACGACCGGCCGGTCGTCGGTGCGCTGCATACTGCGGGCCTCGATCCACGCCTCGATGTCCCCCCAGCGGTAACGGACCTGGCGCCCGGTCACCTTGATGAACTTCGGACCGCGGCCGGTGTAGCGGAGCTGGGCACTCTGCCCCCGCGTGAGACCCGCGTACTCGCAGAACTCGGCGTCGGTTGCGAGATTCCTTCGTTCGTCCACCTTCACTCCTGTAATCATCTTGCAGATTCTTGTACGAGTTTTGCGTACAGATTCACTCATACACGACCGCTCTCAATTCAGCAAGAAGGCGTGTAATCTCTGCATCATGGCGACAAGACGAGTTGAGATCGGCCCGATCGGGCACGCAGTACGTGAGAACCTGGTGCGCCTACGCGCAGATCAAGGGCTTACTCTGCGAGCGCTTGCGGATCTGCTGACACCTACCGGCCAGCCGCTGTCGCACAACGCGATCAGCGAAATAGAGCGTGGCGCGCGAAGGGTCGACGTTGACGACCTAGTGGCGCTTGCTCTCGCCCTCCAGGTGTCTCCACTGGCGCTTCTGCTACCGCACGAGAATTCGGAGGTTTCGCCTGGGGGCGAGGTCTACCCGCAGCAGCGCATCTGGAACTGGGCACTCGGACTCGACCCACTGCCGGGCATGAGCCGCGACCCGCTCTCCATGCTCCGGTTCGTGAAGCACTCGAATCCGATCGAGTACGCCGAGGCCGCGCGGCGCCAGGCCGCGGGCGAAGTCAATCCGCACCCGGTGGCAGTGCCGCGCGTGGCCGCAAAGCAGCAACGGGCACAGCGCCGCGAAGCAACCAAGGAGGCAACAGCTACGGAGTACGGGCCGTCCGATGGCGACGATTGAGCCCTACGAGACGAACGCCGGGAAGCGGTACCAAGTCCGCTATCGCAAGCCAGACGGCAAGCAGACCAAGAAGCGCGGGTTCCGGCGCAAGATCGACGCCGAGCAATTCGCCGCCACGGTGGAGGTCAAGAAGCTCACCGGCGATTACATCGCGCCATCGCTCGGCCGGATCACCGTGGGCGAACTCGCGCCGAATTGGTTGCAACGCAAGGAATCTCAGGTAGCGCCGTCGAACTTTCGGACTCTCGATTCGGCCTGGCGTGTGCACGTCGCGCCGCGATGGGCTCACCGGCCGGTCGCCGATATCGACCTCGGTGAGGTCGAGACCTGGATAGGCGATATGAGCCGCTCGGGTAGCGGCGCAACCACGGTGATCCGCGCCTATGGGGTGCTCGCGGGCATCCTCGACGACGCCATGAAGGCGCGGCGCCTGCGGGTGAATCCTGCCCGCGGTGTCGAGAACCTTCCGCGCAAGACGGGCAAGCGCCGGGTCTATCTCACCGCCGACGACGTGGCTCGTCTTGCCGCCGAGTCCGGGCAGCATCGGGCACTCGTGCTCACGCTGGCCTATACCGGCCTGCGGTGGGGTGAAGCGGTCGCGCTGCGGGTCAGGGATGTCCAGTTCCTACGGCGCCGCCTGTCCGTGGCTGAGAACGCCGTGCAGCTGGGCGTAGACCATGCGCTCGGCCAGACCAAGAGCCGCAAGGAACGATCGGTGCCCGTGCCTGAGTTCGTGCTCACCGAACTGGCGGCCCAGTGCGCCGACCGGGCGTCGGCCGATCTGGTATTCGGCGACGGCTCGGTGTACCTGCCGCGCCCGAAGTCGAGCGGCGGGTGGTTCGCCGGGGCGGTGAAGCGGTCAAAGGTCCAGCCGATCACGCCGCACGACCTACGCCACACGTGCGCAAGCCTGGCGATCAGCGCCGGGGTGAACGTGCTTGCCCTGGCGAGGATGCTCGGCCACGCCGATCCATCGGTGACACTGCGGGTCTACGCCGACCTGTTCGACACCGATCTCGACGCCGTGGCCGAGGCTCTGCATTTCAAGTGTGCCCATTCTGTGCCCAAAACCGACGAGGACGACGCGGCCACGGCATGAAAAAAGCCTCTCACCTGCGTAAACAGGTGAGAGGCTTTGGCGGTGGCGGAGGGATTTGAACCCTCGGAGGGGGGTTACCCCTCACACGCTTTCGAGGCGTGCTCCTTAGGCCGCTCGGACACGCCACCGCCGAAAACAATACAGCCACCCGGGCCGGATCACTAAATCGGCTGGTCAGGGCATTGTCAGCGTTGGGCGCGGAAGAAGGTGTCGAGCAACGCGGCGCATTCAGGTTCCAACACGCCGCCGCGGACCTCCGGGCGGTGGTTGAGGCGGCGGTCGCGGACCACATCCCACAGGGAGCCGACGGCACCGGTCTTGGGTTCCCAGGCGCCGAAGACCAGGCGGCCGACGCGGGCCAGGACCAGCGCGCCCGCGCACATGGTGCACGGTTCCAGAGTGACCGCCAGGGTGGCGTTCTCCAGCCGCCAGCCGTCGCCGTGTACCTGGGCGGCGCGGCGCAGGGCCAGCACCTCGGCGTGCGCGGTGGGGTCGCCGAGCGCTTCCCTGGCGTTGGCCGCGCGGGCCAGTTCCCGGCCGTCGGCGTCGAACACGACAGCGCCGACCGGCACGTCACGTGGGTCGGCGGCCGCCGCCGCTTCGATGGCGACGCGCATCATCGCGATGTCGGTGCTCAACGGATTGGCGCCCAGAGGGCCGGTACCCGGTGCGGTCATGACCGCACCGTCACCTCGGCAGCTTGTCCAGCACCGCGGACAGTTCGTCGGCGAAGCCGAGGCGCTGGGCGATCATGCCGAGTTGTTCGTCGGGATACAGATCGGTCTCGGCGAGGATGACCGACAGGACCGGTTCGGGCAGGCCGAGGTCGGCGAGCACGCCGAGATCGCCCTCTTCCCACGGCTCGATGTCGTCGAGCTCGTCCGGGTCGATGTCGGGCACCTCGATATTGAGGGCCTCGAGCACGTCGGCGGCGATGTCGTAATCGATCGCGGCGGTGGCGTCGGAGACCAGCAGCCGGGTGCCGCTCGGTCCGGGACGCAGCACCACGAAGAATTCATCGTCGACGTCCAGCAGCCCGAACACCGCGCCGGAGCTGCGCAAAGCCTTGAGTTCGGTCTCCGCGATCGCCAGATCCGTCAGCGCCGCACTGCTCAACGGACTACACCGCCACTTGCCTTCCTCGCGGACCACGGCCACTGCGAACCCCTCGACGTCGTCGTAATCTTCCGACGTCGCGCTGTTCGTGCCCGAGCGCTGTGCTGCCATGCGCGCAACGGTAGTCGGCTCGAGGTCAAATGTTGAACTCGTATGCCAATCTGTTCGGATGACTGGCGACCACAACGCACCGGTGTGTGTGCTCGGGACGGGTTTGATCGGCGGTTCTGTCCTGCGCGCCGCCCACACGGCCGGATATGAGGCTTTCGCCTACAACCGCTCGGAGGCGGGCGCGCGAGCCGCGCGGGCCGACGGCTTCGACGTCGTCGCCGATCTGCCCCACGTGCTGCGCCGGGTCGCCGAGACCGACGCTCTGGTCGTGCTCGCGGTGCCGATGCCCGCGGTCGACCACATCCTGTCCATGGTCGCCACCTACGCGCCGCGCTGCCTGCTGACCGATGTGGTCAGTGTCAAAGGCCCGGTGGCCCATGCGGTCTCGAAGCACGGTCTGGCCGAACGCTACGTGGGCGGGCACCCGATGGCGGGCACCGCGGAATCCGGCTGGGCGGCAACCGATCCGGAGCTGTTCCGGGGCGCCGTGTGGGCGGTCGGAGTCGACGAGGGTACCAAGGTCGAAGCGTGGACACGAGTGGTGCGCCTGGCGCTGGCCTGCGGTTCGGTGGTGGTGCCGGTCGTCGCCGCCGAGCACGATCGCGCGGTCGCGCGGATCTCGCACCTGCCGCACGTGCTCGCCGAGGCCCTCGCGGTCGCGGGCGCGGCGGGGGGACCGCTCGCGCTCGGCCTGGCGGCGGGCTCGTTCCGCGACGGCACCCGAGTCGCGGGGACCGCGCCGGATCTGGTGCGGGCGATCTGTGAACCGAACGCGGACGCATTGCTCGAGGTCCTGGAGGAGACGCTCACGGTGCTCGGCGCGGCCCGCGACAGTCTGCGCGCCGACGCCTCGCTGACCGATCTGGTCACCGCCGGGCACGACGGGCACACCGCTTACCGCACGGCCGCCCGCTGGGAGATCACCGATGTGCGGCCGGGCGACCACGATTGGCTCGCCCGGCTGCGCGACGCCGGTGCGCGCGGCGGGGTGATCACCGCGCTGGACTGACCGCGCGGGCCCGGCCGTGTGGCTGGTGTCAGATGCGTTCGGCCAGCCCCGGGTAGTCGAGCAGGAAACCGTCGGTGTCGACGCTGACGGTCGCGCTCGACACCGGCGAGAGCACGCCGATCCCGTCCGCCCCGCTGCTGTAGGTCAGCGAGGCCTCCTGTACCAGCAGGTCCGGCAGCCGCACGTACACGACCGGGACCACCACCTCGTCGACCGCGTGCTGCAGGCCGTAGCGGCGGATCGGGAGGGTGTTGAAGAACGGGCTGAGCACCACGTCGACATCGAGGGCGCCGCCGAAGGTCGAGCGCACATGCGTGCCGCCCGCGTCCACGAGCCAGTAGTTCTCCTCGTCACGCGCGATGGAAGCCTGGCGCTCGCCCGAAGCGGTCGTGGAACGCAGCGACAGCCGCTTGGTCCGGCCGTTCTCGTCGGTGACCAGGTCGTAGGAGGCGCTGAACGCGGGATGGTCGGCGCATTCGCCACCGATCATCCGGCCGGCGGCCCGGATGCGGTTGCCGTTCAGCGTCACGCGTACCGACTCGATCCGTCTCGCGTCGTGCGAACGCCACGTGAGAATCGCCGGCCACCGGGGTGCCACCGGTTCGCTGTCGGGGCCAGAGGCTGAGTTGGTCACTCATCTACCGTAAGCGACGATCGGCCGGGGGCCACGTCTCACATGACACGAACCGCTACCGTGGTCGGCCCGTGACTCGAGTAACGTTGTCGGACAGCACCGGGTGCGAACGTGTCGGCGCCCGTCGTGGGAGCGCAGAAAGGTGACCGGTGACGGGCGGGCGAATGGTGGGATTGTTCGCCGGGATCGGCGGGCTGGAACTCGGCCTGTCGGCGCACGGCTGGACCTCCGAGCTGCTGTGTGAGATCGAACCCGGCGCGCTGGCCGTGCTCGCCGCCCACTTTCCCGGCACCGAACTGCACACCGACGTCACCGCGCTGCGTGCCATCCCGGCGGGCACCGAACTGGTCGCCGCGGGTTTCCCCTGCCAGGACCTGTCCCAAGCCGGTCGTACCGCGGGCATCACCGGTCAGCGGTCGGGCCTGGTCGACGAGGTGTTCCGGCTGGTGCGCCGCAAACGCGGCCCGCGCTGGCTGTTGATCGAGAACGTGCCGTTCATGCTGCAACTCGGGCGCGGCGCGGCCATGCGTCACATCACCACCGCCCTCGAGGACCTCGGCTACACCTGGGCCTACCGTGTGGTGGACGCACGCGCGTTCGGCCTGCCGCAGCGGCGCAGGCGGGTACTGATGCTGGCCTCCCGCACCGAGGACCCCCGCCCCGTCCTGTTCGGCGAAGACGCGGGCGAGGCGGTCGTCGGCGACCCGGACAGCGATCCGTGCGGGTTCTACTGGACCGAAGGGGTGCGCGGGCTGGGCTGGGCGGTCAATGCCGTGCCCACCTTGAAGGGCGGCTCGGCGCTGGGCATCGCCAGCCCGCCCGCCGTGCGGCTGCCCGCCGGGGAGATCGTCACGCCGGGCATCGTGGACGGTGAACGGCTGCAGGGCTTCGACCCCGACTGGACCGCGCCCGCGCTGAACGCCCCCGGCATCCGGCCGGGGCACCGCTGGAAGCTGGTCGGCAACGCGGTCAGCGTGCGCATGGCCGACTGGGTCGGGCAGCGGCTGGCCTGCCCGAGCGATCCGGTCCCACACGACGAGCCGCTCGGGCCCGGGAAACCCTGGCCGATCGCCGCCTGGGGGCACGCGGGCCGGGCCTATCGGGTGCCCGTGTCGACGTGGCCGGTGCAGGAGCCGTACGAGGACCTGAAGAACTTCCTCACCGATTCGCGGCTGCTCTCGGCCCGCGCCACCGCCGGATTCCTGCGCCGGGCGAGCATGGGCAGCCTGCGGTTCCCCGAAGGATTCCTCGACGACGTGTCCGGGCATCTCGACCGGATGGGCGGCTGGGCGGCATGACCGGCCCGCGCCCGCTCACCGACGCCGCGACCAGTGCGCGCATGTCACGCCAGCGGCGCACCGGCACCGGCCCGGAACTGGCGCTGCGCCGCGAACTGCATCGGCGCGGCCTGCGCTATTTCGTCGACCGCGCCCCGATCCGCGGGCAGCGCCGTCGCGCCGACGTGATCTTCCCGCGCCGCAAGGTGGCCGTCTACGTGGACGGCTGCTTCTGGCACCGCTGCCCGCAGCACGCCACCGACCCGAAGAACAACGCGCAATGGTGGGCCGAGAAACTGGCGGGCAATGTGGCCCGCGACCGCGCGACCGACGAGACGCTGCGCGCGGCGGGCTGGCAGGTGGTGCGTATCTGGGAACACGAGGACGCCGCCACGGCCGCCGACAGGGTGGAGTCCGCGCTGGCGGATCTCAGCGCCGCGAGCGCACTCGAACCACCGCCCGCGGCGCGCTCCGATCGAGGTAGCGGGACACGACCACAGCCGCGATGACAACGAAGCCCGCGAGGGCAGGCAGGAATTCGAACATCGAAAAAGTCCTCCTCTATCGGTTCACCCATCAGCCTGGCCTGTGAACCTGACAGGAGGCTGTGCACACCGGGTAGTTGTTCTCGGAATCACATAACTCGGTATCGGAGTGCGAGCAGTCCGAGTCGATGTGCGGTGAACGTGGCGGTTCTCGCATCCGAGCCCCGGACGCGCACTGGGCCTCGGGCATTCCGGAGAAATGACTTGGCGATCGCGACGGCGCCACCGATGCTGTCCCGCATGACGCGCACGAATATTTCCTCGGAATCGGAATTCGAAGACCTGGTCGGCTATTCGCGAGCCGTGCGGCTCGGGAATTCTGTCGCCGTGAGCGGTACCACCGCCGCTGCCCCCGGGAAGCGTTGCGCCGCATCGCCATCGCGCTGGAGCAGGCGCTACGCCGAGGCCGCCGCCGCGCACGCCGAGGTGTTCGGCACGATCCGCCCGGCCGCCTCGATGTACGAGGTGCGTGCCTTGATCACTCCCGCACTGCTGGTGGAGATCGAAGCCGACGCCGTGGTGACCGAGTGAATCCGGTCGCCCGATAAGCTCGCGGAGGTGACCAGCGCCGCACCGGACCATACACCCCACGCCCTGCTCGACCAGGTCGCGAAGGGCACCACACATCTGCTCGACACCGTCCGCGGTCTCGGCGACGACGACTTACGCGCACCATCCCTGCTGCCCGGCTGGACCCGAGGCCATGTGGTCGCCCACCTCGCCCGCAATGCCGACAGTCTGGTCAATCTGCTGATCTGGGCCCGCACCGGCGTCGAGATCGCTCAGTACCCCAGCGCGTACCTGCGCGACGCCGATATCGAGGCAGGCGCGCCCCGCCCCGCCGAACAGCTACTACTCGACCTGTCCGCCGCGGTCGAGCGATGGTCCGCACTGGCCACGACAGCTCCCACCGAGACCTGGTCGGCCACCGTGCGCACCCGCCAGGGCACCCCTGTCCCCGCGTCCGCAATCGCCCGGATGCGCCTGCTGGAAGTCGAGATCCACCACGTCGACCTCGGCGCCTCCTACACCCCCGCCGACTGGCACCCGGCCTTCGTCACCGACGAACTCCCCCGGGTCGCCGCCGACATCACCACCGGGCTGCCCTCGGGGACTCCGGCCTTCGCTCTCGAAGCCACCGACACCGACTTCCGAGCGACCATCGGCCTCGGGGAGCCCGGCCACACCATCACCGGCCCCTCGGCCCAGCTACTCGGCTGGCTGATCGGCCGCTCCTCCGGTAGCGAACTCAGCGGCGCCCTGCCGGACCTGCCCGCCTGGCGCTGATCCGCGCCAGGCAACGAACGATCGCTATCGTCATCGCGGTGTACGGCCTTCGAACTGGCCCCACACGCCAGATGCACGACATGTGTCGGCTCGTCCGCCGATCTCGAGTGTGGACGGCGCCGGGCAGGCGATCGTCGCCCTGCGCGAAGGACGGCCCTGCCGAGCCCGGTCGGCAGGCACCACGGTCGCCCTGCCCGCCACCGCGAACGCGTTTGCGAGGTGGTGCGGCGCTGCACCGCAGCTGATCACCACATCGCTCAGGTCCAGATCGGTATGCGGCTGTCCGGGCAACCACTGTCGACGGCGCCCCGCGGGCGAACGCGTGCTGATCGGACGGCCGGTTCGCAGCGACCTACCGGCGCTGTGCTCAGGTGAAGCGCGCGACGACGCCCGCGTCGGTGGCGAAGCCGAGGAAGAGTTCGTTCTCATGCGGATCGCCGATGGTGACCCGGACACCGTCGACCCCGTAGGGCCGCACCAGCACCCCGGCCTCCGCGGTGGCGTCGGCGAACTCCAGACTGCGCGCCCCGAGCGGAAGCCAGACGAAATTGGTCTCGCTCGGCGGCACCTCGTAACCGGCCGCCAGCAGCGCCGCCCGCATCCGCTCACGCTCGGCGACGACCCCCTCGGTGCGCTCGAGCAGTTCGTGGCGCGCTTCCAGCGAGGCGATCGCCGCCTCCTGCGCCACCCGGTTCACGCTGAACGGGATGTGCACCTTCAGCAGCGCGGTGATGACCTCCGCATCGCCCACCGCGTAGCCGACGCGCAGCCCGGCCAGCCCGTAGGCCTTCGAGAATGTGCGCAGCACGACCACGTTCGGGCGGTGACGGCCGATCTCGACGCCATCGGGGTGCGTCTGCGGGGTGAGCCGCATGTACTCGTAATAGGCCTCGTCCAGCACCACCAGGACGTCGGTGGGCACGGCGTCGAGGAAGCGCTCCAGCTCGTCGCGCCCGACGGCGGTGCCGGTGGGGTTGTTCGGGTTGCAGACGAAGAGCAGCCGCGTCCGTTCGGTCACCGCCGCCGCCATCGCGTCCAGATCGTGGGTGTAGGTGTCGGTCAACGGCACCTGCACGGCCGTGGCATTGCCCACCTGCGTGACGATCGGATACGCCTCGAACGAGCGCCACGCGAACAGCACCTCGTCCTGCGGCGACGAGCAGGTGATCTGCACCAGCTCCTGACACAGCGCGACGCTGCCGCAGCCGATCGCCACGTTCGCCACCTCGACGCCGAGGAAGTCCGCCAGCGCCGCTCGCAGCGCGCCGGACTGGTTGTCCGGGTAGCGGTGCGAGAGTTCCGCCGCCTCCACGATCGCCTTCGCCGCCGAAGGCAGCGGCGGCAGCGTCGTCTCGTTGCTCGCCAGCTTCACCGCGCCCGGATTGCTGCGCCCGGGGGTGTAGGCGGGGATCGAGGAGAGATCGGGACGAATACGGGCGCTCACGCTCCCAGCCTAGTCAGCCCGCCGATCGCGGTTTCCCGCCGGTGCAACCTGTCGCCTACATGAGCAAAGCAACAGCTCAGACCCCCGCCGATACCGGAAAAGTTTCGGTCCGACACCGCTGGAAAGCAATATCTCGCCAATATCCGTCAACCGCCCTACCCTGGATTCATGTCGGGCATGTTCAGCGATGTCGCCGTGCTCCGTGGCGACGCGGACGGTGAAGGGCGCTCCGGCGCGCAGACGCGGGTACCGGTGACGGTGATCGAACCGGAGGGTCATTCCCGGGGCGGCATAGTGCTGCTGCACGAGTCCGGAGAGTTCACCGGCGCATTGCTGGAGTTCATGCAGTCGCTGTCGAGCGAGGGCTGGACTGTCGTCGCCCCCGATCTCTTCCATCGCGCGGATGCCACGCCCGACAAAGAGGTGTTCGGCCAGGATCTCTTCGACGACTTCGACGCCAGCTTCGACTGGTTGACCGGCCGCGGTGTCTTCCCCGACTGCATCGGCGTCCTCGGCTTCGATCACGCGGGCACCGCCGCGTTCCTCGTCGCCACCAACCGCCCCGTCGGCGCCGCCGTCACCGTCTCCGCCGCCGGCATCGCCGAACCCCTCACCGACGAAGCCGCCGCGCTCATCCAGGCCGCCCCCGACCTCCAGGCGCCCTGGCTCGGCCTCTACGGCGCCGACGACCAGGAAACCCCGCCCGACGACGTCGAGAAGCTGCGCGACGCCGCCGCCCGGGCCGCCGTCGCCAGCCTGGTGATCACCTACCCCGGCCTCCGCCACCGAGCCGACTCCACCGAAGCCACCGCACCCGACCCCGGCTCCGAGGACGACGACAGCTACGCCACCGACTCACAAACGAGGATCTTCGACTGGTTCGACAGCAATTTACGCTGACTACCTGGCGTTTTGTTATCCGGCGACCAGGTGCTGTAACCTTCTTTCTCGGCGGCCCGAAAGGGTCGGCGCCCTCGAAGAGGGGCTACCAGGAGGCGTGCCAGAGCGGCCGAATGGGACTCACTGCTAATGAGTTGTCCCTTCACGGGGACCGGAGGTTCAAATCCTCTCGCCTCCGCCAAGCCCGGTTCGCCGGGCAACAACTGAATACCCATGCGCCCGTAGCTCAACGGATAGAGCATCTGACTACGGATCAGAAGGTTAGGGGTTCGAATCCCTTCGGGCGCACATCACGATCGGGCCCGGAATTGCACCAGCAGTTCCGGGCCCGATTTTTATCGGCTACTAGTCCCATTCCCATACAAACGAGCCATTCCCTCCGCATGCCAGTTGAGCGCGCCCCGGACGTCCGGCCCGTAGGTCTGCCACTGGAAGTAGTGCGGGTCGTGGACAACTTCGCCTCCGAAAGCTGGGCCTGCGGCCTGGGCCGTACCGAGGTCGATGCGCCGCCTTTCCCGTGATCTTGCCGTGGTCGAGGGCTGTGCGGGTGATCGTGATCGCCGGTGGATCGGCCACCGCCCGGGACGAGCAGTACCTGCCCGCGATCGTGTTCTTCGACTTCCTGCCATCCGTGGACATGATCGTCGCGCTCGAGTTGAACGCATGCACGTCAGAAGCAGGTTCGTCGTCCAGCGTCTATTCAGCTTCGATCCACGCGCGCCCTGCTGGAGGACTGGAACAACAGGACGCAACGACTGGTCCTCGGATGGCCCGGATTACCTCTCCACGTCGGCGAGGAACCGGTTCAGCTCGGCTTGGAAGGCGTCCCACTGCTCGGCGAAGCACAAATGCGACGCGTCCTCGATGGTCACCACTCGCGAGTCGGGGATGCGGCGCCGCATGTCCTCGAGGTGCGCCGGACGGCATTCATCGTATCGACCGCCGATCAACAGGGTCGGCACACCGATCTCACCTAGCCGCTCCGAGACGTCCCATTCCTTCAACGTGCCGGTCACGGTGAACTCGCTGGGGCCGATCATGGTGTGGTAGACATCGTAGCCAGCCCCCGCATACGCACGCTCGAGTCCCTGCGGCCACGGCCGCATCCGGCACACGTGCTTGCGATAAAAGCCCAGCGTCGCGGCCTGATACTCGGGGCATCCGGTGAACCCGCCGGCCTCGTGCTGCCGAATTGTCTGCCGCACCTCAGCGGGCTCGTCCTCCAGTAGTTCGGCACAGTCCTTCGACCATCGAGGCATGCTTGCCGGGGTACCGATCAGCACCAGGCTCTGCAGCGCCGGACGCTGATCGAGCGTGTACTGCAGCGCCAGCATCCCGCCCCACGAATTACCGAGCAGGTGGACGCGCTCCAGGCCCAGCGCCTCGCGCACAACCGCCAATTCCGCCACGAACCGGTCCACCGTCCACAGCGAGATATCGCTCGGCCGGTCGGACTTGCCACAGCCGAGCTGATCGTAAAAAATCACCCGACGCTCGGCGGCCAGCTGTACCAGTGCCTCCAGATAGTCGTGCGGGAACCCGGGTCCACCGTGCAGGCACAGCAGCGGCGTCCCACCCTCGCCCAGCGACCGGTACCAGACGCGTCCACCAGGAACCTCGATACGGCCTTCTGTCGAGCGCATGTCCGCTCCTCTCACCAGGTCGGCAACGACACACATCCCGGATAACCGTTCCGAAGAATTCCTAGCAGCGGATTCGTCCTGTACTTCCACGGCTGACCGGGCCCCGATCAGAACGACGCAGAATCCGGTGTCGGCGGAGGTTCTCGCCGAACGCGCAGGACGTGAATTGCGTTCCATGATCGGCATAGACGATCAATCCTGCGCTGGTGGTGCGTTCGGCCATCGCCATGTCGACCGCGTTGTCGATCAGGACGTTGCCGGCGATGGTGGAGCAGGTTCGGCCGCCGATCTTCTTGCTGAAGCAGTCCAAAATGGCGTAGCAACTGGCCAGTGCCGCGTTCCCGGTAGGTGCTTCTGCTTCGCGGATACGCCGAAGGCCCCCAACAGTGTTGGGGGCCTTCGGGAAAGGATGTTCCGGCGGTGTCCTACTCTCCCACACCCTGTCGAGTGCAGTACCATCGGCGCAGGTGGCCTTAGCTTCCGGGTTCGG
>NZ_JADLQN010000015.1 GCF_015477835.1 Nocardia higoensis
AGTTACGGCGGTCATAGCGGTGGGGAAACGCCCGGTCCCATTCCGAACCCGGAAGCTAAGGCCACCTGCGCCGATGGTACTGCACTCGACAGGGTGTGGGAGAGTAGGACACCGCCGGAACATCCTTCACGATAGGGGACCCAATATTGGGTCCCCTATCGTCGTTTCCGGGGTCTTCGGGCTCTGTAGGGCAGTCCTGTGTCTCCAGGTCACGACCTGGGCGCGTGGTTGAATTCAACAAGAAGCCGGGTACTCCCCGGCAGCAGACTTTCGAAAGGGATCACCGTGTCCGAACACAACGACGGTCAGAGGCCGTTCCGGCGGGGCGCGTCCGATTCTGGTCAGCGCGATGCCGGCAACAGCCGCCCGTCCCGTGGGGCCGGTGACTCGGAGTCGGGTCGAAGCGGCGGCTTCCGCCGTGGCGGCGCGGACAATGAACGCGGATTCGGCGAACGGCGCGAGTTCCGTCGCGGAGATTCCGGAGGGACCGGCGGTTTCGACCGCGGCGGGTCCACCGGTCGCGGCAGCTCCGACAGCCGCGGGGGTTCCGGCGGTGGTTTCCGCCGCGACTCCGACCGTTCCGGCTCGCGTGACGATCGTGGCACCGGAGATCGCGGTGGTTTCCGTCGTGGGGGCGACAGCGATGGCAGCGACAGAAGCGGCGGGTTCCGCCGCGACGATGCGGGCCGTCGTGGCGGCGACTCCGGTGGGTTCCGTCGTGGCGGGGAATCCAGCGGTGCGCGTGGCGGGTCGGGGGAACGTGGCGGCTTCGATCGCGGTTCGCGTGGTAGTGACGTCGGCGGTCGTGGCGGCTTCGGTGATCGCCACCGCTCCGATCGCGAGGGTTCGCAGCGCGGTGGGGGCGAGGAGCGTGGCGGTTTCCGCCGTGGCGGATCGGGAGATTCAGGTCCCAGGGGCGAGTCCGGTCGCGGTGGTTTCCATCGCGGTGGCTCCGCGCGCGGCGGCTCGGACCGCGGTGGTTTCGAGCGCGGCGGCTCGGACCGTGGCGGCTCGGACCGTGGCGGCTACGAGCGTCGCGGTTCCGATCGCAGCGGTGCGGATCGTTCCGCTGCGGATCGCGGTGGTTTCCGGCGTGACTCCGACCGCCCCGGTTCGCGTGACGAGCGCGGCGCCGATCGTGGTGACCGCGCCGGGGCCGGTCGTGGTGGTTTCGACAAGGGGGGATCGGAGCGCGGAGGTTTCGGCCGTGGCGGCTCCGACCGTGGCTCCTCTGATCGGGGCTCTTCTGACCGTGGTGGTTCGGAACGTCATGGCTTCGATCGGCGCGATCGTGGCGGGTCCGATCGCTCGGGTTCTGATCGTGCTGGTTTCGAGCGGGACGGTGTCGACCGCCGTGGGGCCGAAAGGGGCGAGTCCGGCGGGTTCCGGAGAGGTGGCGGCGAAAGCCGTGGTTCGGACAATCGCGGCTCGGACAGCCGCGGTGGGTTCGATGATCGGCGGCGCGGAGGCGAGGGGGCTCGCAGTGCGGGCGGCCGCTCGCTGGATCGGCGTCCGCCCAGGCCGGAGGAACCCGACCTGCCCGATGACGTCGAGGCCTCGGATCTCGACATGGCGGTGCGGCGCGACCTGCTGAGCCTGGACAAGGGCAATGCCGAGACCGTGGCGCGGCATCTGGTGATGGCCGTGCGGCTCGTCGACGACGATCCGAGCCTGGCACTGGCGCACGCTCGGGCGGCACGGCAGCGTGCGGGCCGGATCGCGGTGGTGCGTGAGACCGCCGGTGTGGTCGCGTATCACGCGGGTGAGTGGGCCGAAGCGTTGTCCGAGCTGCGCACCGCGCGCCGGATGTCGGGTGGCGCCGGGCTGCTCGCGGTGATGGCGGATTGCGAACGCGGCCTCGGCCGTCCCGAGCGTGCCATCGAGCTGGGCCGCAGCGACGAGGCGCGGGCGCTCACCGGGGACGAGGCCAGCGAACTGCGCATCGTCGTCTCGGGCGCTCGCATGGACCTCGGTCAGTACGACCAAGCCGTGGTGACCCTGCAAACCGCCGACCTGGATCCGGAGCGGACCGGCTCCGCCGCGGCCCGTCTCTTCTACGCCTACGCCGACGCACTGGTGGCTGCGGGCCGCACCGCCGAGGGGCTGGAGTGGTTCCTCAACGCCGCCTCCGCCGATCTGGACGGCGAGACCGATGCCGAGGATCGTGCGGCCGAGCTGACCGGCGGCGAGTAGCGGGGAGTCACCGGCGTCGCTTCGCCGCGCCGGATCCGGACGGCAGTGCTGAGGCCGCACTCGTCCGACGAGCCGTGTGAGGCTACACCAGCCTTCGAGCCGAGCATGTCCGGACGGGCGCGCTGCCTGTGCGGACCGGACCTGCATGCGGCCGGGCGATTGCGCTGAGTTCGGGGCGCTTCGGCGGGGTCGAGCAAGCGCATGGGTCTGGAGGTCCTTCAGCAGGGCAGGTCCGGGACGCCGACCCATGGTGCGGGTACGCCGGGCGTCGTACCGCGCCGCCGGGTGTCCGCTCGGGAGAGCGCTGCGCATCCGGCCGGCTCGTCGAGGAGGGCGATGCCCCTCGCCGAGGTCGTCGGTGGGCTGACGTAATGTCGAGTGACGCCGAAGCGGATGCCGGGACACGACGATCCCGGTGCGGGAAGCGAACGAAGTGGGAGTGGTGTGAAGCGGTTACGAGATCGCTACGAGGCGTTGCTGCTCGACCTGGACGGCACGCTGTACCGGGGCGCGGCGGTGATCGACGGAGCGCCCCAGGCGCTGGCGGGCACACAGGGCTCGGCGCAGCGGCTCGCCTACGTGACGAACAACGCCAGTCGTGGGCCCGAGACGGTGGCCGCGCATCTGGCCGAACTCGGTTACCCGGCCACACCGGACGATGTGGTCACCAGCGCGCAGGCCGCCGTCCGGCTGCTCGCCGAGAAGCTCACTCCCGGCGCCGCGGTGCTCGTCGTCGGCTCCGAGGACCTGGCGGCCGAGGTCGCGACGGCCGGGCTGACGCCGGTCCGGCGCTATGACGGGGAGATGCCCGCGGCGGTCGTGCAGGGGCATTCGCCGGATACGGCGTGGGCCGATCTGGCCGAGGCCGCCTATGCGCTGCGGGCGGGTGCGCTGTGGGTGGCCGCCAACACCGACAAGACCTTGCCGAACGAGCGGGGCCTGGCGCCAGGCAACGGCGCGATGGTGGCCGCCTTACGCGCGGCATCCGATCTGGAGCCGGTGGTGGCGGGCAAGCCGTTCGCGCCGCTGCTCGACGACGCTGTCGCCCGCGTCGGCACCAGGGCCGCGTTGGTGGTGGGCGACCGGCTCGACACCGATATCGAGGGTGCCGACCGGGTGGCCCTGGACTCGCTGCTGGTGCTGACCGGCGTGAGCACCCTGGACGAATTGGCCGCGGCCGGTTCGCGGCGGATACCGACGTACGTCGCGCACAGCCTGGACGCGTTGAACCATCCGCCGGTGGACACCGACACGGACCTCGACCTCGCCGAGCGGTTGCGTCGGCACCCCGGTAGGGCGGTGACGGTTCGCGCGTCCCGTTCGGAAATCCGATAGCGTTGGCACCACGATGACTACTCCGCACACAGCGCCCCGGCCGGGTGTTCCGTTGCCGGGACAGCACATGCCCGGCGCCCATGGGCAGCTGGAACCGGCCGACCCGGATCGCATCCGCGCCGAGATCGACGAACTGCTGTCCGAACTCGACGCCGGCGGCGGTCACTCGGGTCCGGCGGAGAGCGCCGAGGCGGGTGTGGACATCACTCGGCGCGCGCGCATCCTGGAACAGGCACACGACGTGCTGGTCCAGGCCCTGGCCACGGTGGACAAGATCTGAGGTGGCCAGGCGTGCGCGAGTGGACGCCGAGCTGGTTCGTCGCGGATTGGCCCGATCGCGTGAGCACGCGGTGGAGCTGATCGGCGCGGGCCGCGTCCTGATAGCCGGAACAGTGGCGACGAAGCCCGCCACCGCCGTGGAAGCGGGCACTCCGCTGGTGGTGCGTGAGCAACCCGACGAGGTGCAATGGGCCTCGCGTGGCGCGCACAAATTGCTGGGCGCGCTGGAGCGGTTCGAACCCGAGGGCCTGTCGGTGGCGGGGAAGCGCTGCCTGGACGCGGGCGCCTCGACAGGTGGTTTCACCGATGTGCTGCTCAGTCGTCAGGCCCGTGAGGTGGTCGCGGTCGATGTCGGTTACGGCCAGCTGGTGTGGCGGCTGCGCAATGACGATCGGGTGCGGGTGTTCGACCGCACCAATGTGCGCTCTCTGACGCCGGAGGCGATCGACGGCACGGTCGAATTGGTGGTCGGGGACTTGTCGTTCATCTCCCTCGCCTTGGTGCTGCCCGCGCTCGCGGCGTGTTCGGCCGACGGCGCCGACCTGCTGCCGATGGTGAAACCCCAGTTCGAGGTCGGCAAGGACCGGGTGGGTTCCGGCGGCGTGGTGCGTGATGCGCGATTGCGCGCCGAAGCGGTGTGCGAGGTCGCCGCGGCCGCCGCCGAACACGGCCTGCGGACCCTCGGTGTGGTGGCCAGTCCGCTGCCGGGGCCGTCCGGGAACGTCGAGTACTTCCTGTGGCTGCGCAAGATCGGCACCGGCGGGGTCGACTACGACGGCGACCAGGTGCGTGAGCTCGTCACGCGAGCGGTCGAGGAGGGCCCGCAATGACCGAGCGGGGCACCGGCCGGGAGATCCTGTTGATCGCGCATCCGGGGCGCGCGGAGATCGTGGAGACCGCGCACCGGGTGGCCAAGATCTGTGCCGGTGCCGGAATCGGGCTACGGGTGCTCGACGACGAAGCGGGCAGCACCCGCTTCGACAACGCGGAGCAGGATTCGGTGGCGGCGGTCGTGCCGGGTGATGACGCGGTGCGGGTGGTCTCCCACGGTCCGGGGGCCGCGGTGGGCTGCGAAATGGTCCTGGCGCTCGGCGGTGACGGCACCTTCCTGCGAGCCGCCGAATTGGCCAGGCCCGCGTCGGTGCCCGTGCTGGGGATCAATCTGGGCCGCATCGGTTTCCTGACCGAAGCCGAGGCCGAACATCTCGACGAGGCGCTGGGGCAAGTGGTGCGCCGCGACTACCGGGTCGAGGACCGGATGACCATCGACGTGTCGGTGCGGGTGGACGACGAGATCGTCGCGTCCGGCTGGGCGTTGAACGAGGCCAGTATCGAGAATGCCACGCGCATGGGCGTTCTCGAGGTGGTACTCGAGGTGGACGGCAGGCCGGTGTCTTCCTTCGGTTGTGACGGAATCCTCATTTCGACACCGACCGGTTCGACGGCGTATGCCTTTTCGGCCGGCGGTCCGGTGGTGTGGCCGGAACTCGAAGCGCTGCTGGTGATTCCGAGCAATGCGCACGCGCTGTTCGCGCGCCCGCTGGTGACCAGTCCCGAGTCGCGGATCGCGGTCGAGGCGGTCGCGACCGGCCACGATGCGATAGTTTTCCTTGACGGCAGGCGAACCATGGCGCTGCCACGCGGCGGCCGGCTGGAGGCGGTGCGAGGCAGTGAACCGGTGCGCTGGGTGCGGCTGGATTCCGCTCCCTTCGCGGACCGGATGGTGCGCAAGTTCCAGCTACCTGTGACCGGCTGGCGAGGCAGACGGCGAACGGAGAGCACACGTGCTGACAGAGATCAGGATTGACAGTCTCGGTGTCATATCCGCGGCCACCGCGCAGTTCCACGAGGGTCTGACGGTTCTCACCGGTGAGACGGGCGCGGGCAAGACGATGGTGGTAACCAGTCTGCACCTGCTCAGCGGCGCCCGCGCCGACCCGGGCCGGGTGCGCTTGGGTGCCGAGCGCGCGGTGGTGGAGGGGCGGTTCACCGTCGAGGATCTCAACGAGGAGGCGCGCGAGCAGGTCGGCAAGGTGCTCGAGTCGGCGGCCGCGGTCGCCGACGACGACGGCAGCGTCATCGGGATTCGTACGGTGGGCAGCGACGGGCGTTCCCGCGCGCATCTGGGTGGTCGCGGTGTGCCCGCCTCCGTGCTGGCGGATTTCACCGCACCGCTGCTGACCGTGCACGGCCAGAACGATCAGTTGCGGCTGCAGAAGCCCGAACAGCAACTGGCCGCACTGGATCGGTTCGCGGGCGAGACCGTGGTCTCGCTGCTGCGCACCTATCAGATGAACCGGCGCGCCTGGCTGAACGCCCGTGAGGAACTGTTGGAGCGCACCGCGCGCAGCAGGGAACTGGCTTTGGAGGCCGATCGGCTCAAGCACTCCCTCGACGAGATCGACGCCGTCGCACCCGAACCCGGCGAGGACGTCCGCACCGTCGAGGAGGTCCGCAGGCTCAGCGATCTGGATTCGCTGCGCGAAGCCGCTGCCGTGGCCCACGCCGCGCTGGCCGGTCCGGCCGAGGACCCCGAGGCCGGTTCCGGTGCGCTGGAACTGCTCGGCGCGGCACGCGCGCGCCTGGAATCGGCCGAGGATTCCGCGCTTTCGGCCTTGGTTCCCCGGCTCGGCGAGGCCATCGCGGTGGTGGTCGACCTGACCACCGAGCTCAGCGGGTATCTCGCGGACCTGCCGTCGGACCCCAGCGCACTGGACTCGCTGCTCAATCGGCAGGCGGAGCTGAAGAGCCTGACCCGCAAGTACGCGCCCGACATCGACGGCGTCATCGCCTGGGCCGAGGATTCCAGGAAGAGGCTGGAATCCCTCGACGTCTCCGAGGAGACGTTGACCAAGCTGGCCGAAGAGGTGGAGGTCGCCGCCGAGAGGTTGCGGTCCTCGGCGGGCAAGTTGAGCACTGCGCGCCGCAAGGCGGCGGGCAAGCTGGCCGCCGCGGTCAGTGCCGAGCTGGCGGGCCTGGCGATGGGGAAGGCGCAGTTGGATGTCCGGGTGCTGCCCGTGCCCGCGGGCTCGCAGGATTCGGCGCCGCTGACCGTCGACGGCGCGACCCTGCACGCCGGGCCGAACGGCGTGGACGATGTGGAATTCCGGTTGTCCGCGCATTCGGGCGCGCAGTCGCTGCCGTTGAGCAAGAGTGCCTCCGGTGGCGAGCTGTCCCGGGTGATGCTGGCGCTGGAGGTGGTGCTGGCGAGTTCCGATCACGGCGCGACGATGGTGTTCGACGAAGTCGACGCCGGTGTCGGCGGTCGCGCGGCAGTCGAGATCGGGCGCAGGCTGGCCCGGCTCGCGCGCACCCATCAGGTGATCGTGGTGACGCACCTGCCTCAGGTGGCAGCCTTCGCCGACACCCACCTGGTGGTCGACAAGGCCGACGACGGCGAGGGCACGGTCAACAGCGGTGTGCGGGCACTGACCAAGGATGAACGGGTCGTGGAACTGGCGCGGATGCTGGCCGGGCTGGACGATACCGAGACCGGACGGGCACATGCCGAGGAACTGCTGGAGATGGCGCGAGCCGAACGCGCGGACGCCTGAGGCGAGGTCGTCGGCGACCTTCGGCGCGCGATCGGAGGTTTTCCGCGACCGCGCGCCGTCGTGACCGAGTCTCAGGCTTTGAACGCCTTGCGGGTGGCGCCGAGCATCTGGTTGATCAGCGTGCGCAGACCGGCCTCGACGATCTTGTCGGGCAGCGGGAGGCTGGGCACGGACTCCATCGTGTAGGTCACCTTGGTGCCCCCGTCGGCGTCGGCCAGCAGGATGGTTCCGATGTGGCGCTTGACCGGCATACCCTTGATGATCTCGTATTCGACCTTCTCGCCGGGCACGAGGACACGGGTCTCTTCGACGAAGCCGATCTTTCCGCGCCCGACGGTGTACTGCGCGCCGATGCCCTCCGGGGTGGGCGATCCGGGCTTGGTCAGCGTGAACTGCACGCCGGGCATATACGGGTTGATGCCGTCGCGCTGGGTGAAGAAGGTGTAGACGACATCGCGCGGTGCGGCGATGACGGCCTCGACGGTGGTGCGAGCCATGAAAGTTTCTCCTATGCGGCCGGTACGTCGTCGGAAGTGTATAGGTCGTGCGTCACTGCCTCTCTCACCGTGTCACCCGCGTCACCGGGCGGCTCCGGTTTCGGATGTCGGGAACCGGTAACTGCCGAAGCATCGGACAGCACACCAGGAGGACGACGGATGATCTCTACAGGACTACGGACAGCGGCGGTGGCGGCGGCGACGGCGGCGTGTGCCGTGCTGGGTGCGGGAGCCGCCACGGCCGCCCCGATCCTCACCGAGGACAAGGTCGAGGAGGGCTCGATCGCCCTCGACAGCCTGCCCGAGAGCGAGGAGTGGACCTGCGTGCTGTTCGGTGCGGGGGCGCAGACAATGGTCCGCGTGGACATGGCGCGGGTCGGCGAGTCCCGGGGCGGATTCGCACCCGGCAGCACCGTGACGGCGGGTTGCGTGAGCATGGCGCCGTTCGGCGTCACCACGGTCACCGGCGTGACCTCGCTCGAAGACGAGGACTGAGCCGGTAGCGGAAGGCCCGGGCACAGCGGTCGTGCCCGGGCCTTTCGCTGTCGAGCGCCGCCCGTTTTCCGGCGTCCCGGCCGGGTAGGCCATGACCAGAACCGGCGGGCCGTTGGCGACCCGGCTGTCCCTTCGTGAGGAGTGATGCATGAAAGCCGTGACGTGGCAGGGCAGGCGCAAGATCTCGGTCGACGAGGTGCCGGATCCGCGCATCGAGGAGCCCACCGACGCGATCGTACGGATCACCTCCACCGCTATCTGCGGCTCCGACCTGCACCTGTACGAGGTGCTGGGCCCGTACATGACCGCCGGCGACGTACTCGGCCACGAACCGATGGGAATCGTCGAGGAGATCGGCGGCGATGTGCGCGATCTGAATGTCGGCGACCGGGTGGTGATTCCGTTCCAGATCAGCTGCGGAACCTGCCTGATGTGCATGACCGGACTGCCGACGCAGTGCGAGACGACCCAGGTACGTTCGCACGGCAACGGCGCCGCGCTGTTCGGCTATTCCGAGCTCTACGGCAGCGTGCCGGGTGGCCAGGCGCAGTACCTGCGGGTGCCGCACGCCGACTTCACCCACATCAAGGTGCCCGCGGGCGCGGACGATCAGCGGTTCCTGTATCTGTCCGATGTCCTGCCGACCGCATGGCAGGCGGTCGAGTACGCCGCGATTCCCGCGGGTGGCTCGGTGACCGTGCTGGGCCTGGGACCGATCGGCGACATGGCCTGCCGGGTCGCTGCGTACCGGGGCTACCGGGTCATCGGCGTGGACCGGGTGCCGGAGCGGCTGGCGCGCGTCGCGGCTCGGGGAATCGAGGTGATCGACTTCTCCGCCGTGGACGGCTCGCTCGGTGATGTCATCCGTGCCCGGACCGGCGGTCGGGGAACCGATGCGGTGATCGACGCGGTCGGCATGGAAGCGCACGGCTCACCGGCGGGCGCGCTGGCGCACCGATCGGCGGCCCTGCTGCCGGACTCGATGGCGCAGAAAGTGATGGACACCGCGGGGATCGACCGGATGGCCGCGCTGGACAACGCGATCGACATCGTGCGCCGCGGCGGCACCCTCTCACTGGTCGGCGTGTACGGCGGCATGGCCGATCCGCTGCCGATGAGGGTGTTGTTCGACAAACAGGTACAGCTGCGGATGGGCCAGGCCAATGTCAAGCGCTGGGCGCCGGAGATCCTGCCGCTGCTCGGCGACGGCGATCCGCTGGGCGTGGAATCGTTTGCGACCCATCGGCTCCCGTTGTCCGAGGCGCCGCGCGCCTACGAGATGTTCCAGCGGAAAGAGGACGGAGCGGTCAAGATCGTGCTCGATCCGGCGGCGTGAGGTCGGTTGTCGCAAGGCCGTGGGTCCGGGCGCCTGCGCGGGCCGTCCACCGCGGGGCGGAGGTCGCCGGACACCGGGCCCGGTCGACTGCCCCGTCGATCCTCTGTCCTGTCCTGTGCTGTGGCCGGTCGCCCATCGCCGGAGGGTGTCGATCCGTCGCCGACGATCATGGTCACGTTCAGGCGGACCGAGCGGGGATCGCGGCGTTGAGTGCGGCCGCGAACTCGTAGCCGGACTGCCAGTCCGTACCGGTGGGGGCGGCGACGAGTCGTTGTACCCCGGCCTCGGCGTACCGGGCGGCCTGGTCGGCTGCTTTGTCCGGGTCGGTGCCGAGTGGCGGGGCGACGACCGTGATCGACGGTGCGGGCCTGCCGAACTCGGCTGCCAGGTCACGGAGTTCACGGGCACTCGTCTCGATCTGTTCCGGCGTCGCGGCGATGGCCATCCAGGCATCGGCGAACTCGGCCGCCCGCCGCCGGGCGCGTGGGCCGTCCCCGGCGACCAACAGGGGCGGCACCGTGGCTCCGGGGGAGATGGCGACCTCGGTGCCGTCCGGCAGGGCGGCGGTGCGGCCTGCGATCAGATCGGGAAGTACCCGCAGCGCGGCGTCGGTGGCGCGGCCTCGGTCGGTGTAGGACGCGCCCGCGGCCCGCCACCCGATGTCGCCGTGGGCGGGGTTTCCCGTGCCGATTCCGACCAGCAGTCGGTCGCCGGAGACGTGTTGCAGGCTCGAGATCTGCTTGGCGGCCCAGACCGTCGGCCGCAGTGCCAGCAGTAGGACGCCGTAGCCGATGCGGATGCGGTCGGTCACCGCGGCGGCGGTGGCCAGGGTGACGGTGCTGTCGAGGATCGGCGCACTGGCCACCAGGTGGTCGGTGGACCATACCGATTCCAGCCCGGCCGCCTCGGCGAATCGGGCGCTCGCGCGGACGTCGCCCAGGATCGGCTGGGAGGGGTCGGGTGTCGAGGTGGGCAGGATGACACCGATGTCCATGAGAACTCCTTGGAACGCTGTGACGGTCAGGTCCGTCGATGCGGAACAACCGCGCGTCGTCCAGATCTGTTCCGGGCGGCCGACACGCCCGAGGTGGAATCGCCACCGGGTTGTGAGAATGCACAGATACCGGTAGTTCGGTCCGAATCTCACCGAGATACAAGGGTTTTTGGCGGGGACCGCCTCATCGGTCCAGCGCTCGGATGCCATAGCCGGATGGAATCGGTTGCCGTAGCGAATCCGTCGGCTCCCGGAGGTGACAAGAGTGTGGAGATCGGAGACGAATCGGCAGGGCGGCTACTTTCCGGTATCCAGTTCTACTGGCTGTGATGAACTCCGATATCGATGCAGCGGCCATACCGCAACAGTGGATGCCAGAAGTGTGCCCGTGGCCTTGTCCATCGCCTCGGGGTGGCGACGAATGTGACTCACCACTCGGCGCGCCTCCAGCACACGCCGCGCCGATGAGGTCATCATCGGCCACATGAAGTTGCCGGCCCTGTTGTCGAAGAACACCGAAACGCTGCCCGGCCGTACCGGGATAGCCCGGGTGGATCGCAACACCCGGCGCCTGCTGCGGCGCATCGGGCCGGGCGATATCGTCGTCATCGACGAGATGGATCTCGACCGCGGCACCGCCGACCGGTTCCTGGAGGCCGGTGTCGTCGCGGTCGTCAACACCTCGCCGTCGATCTCCGGGCGGTATCCGAATCTCGGCCCCGAAGTCCTCGTCGCCAACGATGTGTTGTTGCTGGACACCGTCAGTTCCGACGCGTTCACCAAGATCAAGGACGGCAGCAAGGTCCGCATCCACGACGGCGTCGTCTACGCCGACCGG
The DNA here is from genome assembly GCF_015477835.1 of Nocardia higoensis. Classification (NCBI taxonomy): domain Bacteria; kingdom Bacillati; phylum Actinomycetota; class Actinomycetes; order Mycobacteriales; family Nocardiaceae; genus Nocardia; species Nocardia higoensis. Next base: position 11,522 of record NZ_JADLQN010000015.1, read on the forward strand.
CTGACCAAGAAGGAACCGGAGGCGCTGGTCGAGGGCATCGAGTTCACCGAGGCCACCATCGCCGAGCGGATGATCGAAGCGCGCAACGGATTGGCGGACCACCTCGAGGCGTTCGCGGGCAACACCATCGAGTTCGTCCGCACCGAGAGTGCGCTGCTGATCGACGGCATCGGGGTGCCCGACCTCGAACTGGACATGAAACAGCGGCACGTGGTCGTGGTCGCGGACGGCCCCGATCATGCCGACGACCTCAAGCGACTCAAGCCGTTCATCAAGGAGTACGCGCCGATCATGGTCGGCGTCGGTCGCGGCGCGGACACCCTCACCAAGCAGGGCTACCGGCCCGACCTCATCGTCGGTGATCCCGAGGAGATCACCTCGGCCACTCTCAAGAGCGGCGCCGAGGTCATCCTGCCCGCCGACACCGACGGTCACGCGAAGGGACTCGAGCGCATCCAGGACCTCGGCATCGGCGCCACCACCTTCCCGTCCTCGGGCGCGCCCGCCGATCTGGCGCTGTTGCTGGCCGAACATCACGGCGCCGCGCTCATCGTCACCGCGGGCGCGGCTGCCTCGCTCGACGACTTCTTCGATCGCGGCCGCCGCGACAGCAACCCGGCCACCTTCCTGACCAGGCTCAAGGTCGGCACCAAGCTCATGGACGCCAAGGCCGTGGCCACCCTCTACCGCAACCGGGTCTCCGGGGTCGCGGTGGCGATGGTGGTGCTCGCCGCGCTGATCGCGGTGATCGTGGTGCTGCTGGCCTCCAACAGCGGCACCGACGTGCTGGACTGGGGGATCGACTCCTGGAATCGATTCGCGCGATGGTGTCAGGGCCTGTTCGATTCGGGTGCGAGTTAGCGGGGCCGACGATGATCTCTCTGCGTCAGCACGCCGTCTCCATCGCCGCGATCTTCCTGGCCCTCGCCATCGGGGTGGTGCTGGGGTCGCAGACCCTGGCGGCCGATCTGCTGTCCGGCCTGCGTTCGGACAAAGCCGCCCTGCGCGAACAGGTCGACGACCTGAGTGAACGCAATCGCGTCCTGACCGAGCAGGCCGATGCCGCGGACCGGTTCATCGCCGGTTCGGCGGGCCGTCTTCTCGGCGGTGTGCTGGCCGAGCGCTCGGTGGTCGTGTTCACCACTCCCGACGCCGACCCGACCGACGTGGAAGCGGTCGGCCGTGGCCTGGAGACCGCGGGTGCGGCGGTGAACGGCCGGATCGCGCTGGAGGACGCCTTTCTGAACGCGGCCGAGGGTGATCGCCTGCGCACCGCGCTCACCAACACCATTCCGGCGGGCGCGCAACTGCGCACCGGTGCCGTGGATCAGGGCAGCCTGGCCGGCGACCTGCTCGGTCTGGTGCTGCTGCTCGATCCTGGCACCGGACAGCCGCGCTCCAATCCGCAGGAACTCGCCCTGGTGCTGGAGACCCTGCGCGGGGGCGGATTCCTCGCCTACGGGGATACACCCGTGCAGCCCGCGCAGCTGGCTGTCGTGGTGACCGGGAGCGGAGACCGGGCGAGCGAGAACGCGCGCGGAGCCAATGTCGCCCGGTTCGCCGGGGCGTTGCGGGGCCGGGGCGCCGGGGTGGTGCTGGCCGGGCGCGCCGGCGCCGCCGACGGCCAGGGCCCGCTGGCTGTGGTCCGCCAGGATTCGGCGCTGACCTCGGTGCTGACCACCGTGGACAACCTGGATCGGGAGATCGGCCGGGTCACCGCCGTGCTCGGTCTGACCGAACAGCTGGGCGGCGGCGCGGGTCGATACGGAACCGGCTCCCGAGCGACCTCGCTCACCTTCGCCGCGCTGCCGGGCTGATCAGGTGCAGGCGACCGGTCAGCAAACGGGTGTGGCGTGCGAACGCCCCCGCTCGGCCGTGTTACGGTAAAGACCCGTGGGTCATACACGGATTCAGGCGCGAACCGCCCCGAAACATATCTTCGTCAGCGGTGGTGTCGCCTCCTCATTGGGTAAGGGCCTGACCGCCTCCAGCCTCGGTCAGCTGCTGACTTCGCGCGGACTGCGCGTCACCATGCAGAAACTCGACCCGTATCTCAACGTCGATCCGGGCACCATGAATCCGTTCCAGCACGGAGAGGTGTTCGTGACCGAGGACGGCGCCGAGACCGACCTCGACGTCGGTCACTACGAGCGCTTTCTCGACCGCGACCTTTCGCGGGACGCGAACGTGACCACCGGGCAAATCTATTCCTCGGTGATCGCCAAGGAGCGGCGCGGCGAGTACCTGGGCGACACCGTCCAGGTCATCCCGCACATCACCGACGAGATCAAGAATCGCATCCTGGCCATGCGCGGCCCGGACCTGCAGGGCCAGACCCCGGATGTGGTGATCACCGAGATCGGCGGCACCGTCGGTGACATCGAGTCGCAGCCGTTCCTGGAGGCCGCGCGCCAGATCCGCCACGACGTCGGCCGCGACAACGTCTTCTTCCTGCACGTCTCGCTGGTGCCGTACCTGGCGCCCTCCGGCGAGCTCAAGACCAAGCCGACCCAGCACTCGGTGGCGGCGCTGCGCAATATCGGCATCCAACCCGACGCGCTGATCCTGCGCTGCGACCGTGAGGTCCCCGAAGGCCTCAAGTCCAAGATCGCGCTCATGTGCGACGTCGAGGTCGACGCCTGCATCTCCACCCCCGACGCGCCCTCGATCTACGACATTCCGAAGGTGCTGCACCGCGAGGGCCTGGACGCGTACGTGGTGCGCAGGCTCGGCCTGCCGTTCCGTGACGTGGACTGGACCGTGTGGGGCGATCTCCTCGACCGCGTGCACTCCCCGCGCGAAGAGGTCGAGGTGGCGCTGGTCGGCAAGTACGTCGACCTGCCCGACGCGTACCTCTCGGTCACCGAGGCGCTTCGTGCGGGCGGGTTCGCCTCGCGGGCCAAGGTGAATATTCGCTGGGTGGCCTCCGACGAGTGCGAGACCGAGGCGGGCGCGTCGGCCGCGCTGCGCGATGTGGACGCGGTGCTCATCCCCGGCGGGTTCGGCATTCGCGGCATCGAGGGCAAAGTGGGCGCGATCCACTACGCCCGCACCCGAGGCATCCCGCTGCTCGGTCTGTGTCTGGGCCTGCAGTGTGTGGTCATCGAGGCGGCGCGCTCGGTCGGTCTGACAGAAGCCAACTCCACCGAGTTCGAACCCGACACCAAGCATCCGGTCATCTCCACCATGGACGACCAGAAGCAGGCGGTGGCCGGTGAAGCCGATCTGGGCGGCACCATGCGCCTGGGCGCCTACCCGGCGGTGCTGGCGAAGAACTCGGTGGTCGCGCGCACCTACGGCAGCGAGCAGGTCTCCGAGCGGCACCGGCACCGCTTCGAGGTGAACAACGCCTACCGCGACCGGATCGCCAAGAGCGGCCTGAAGTTCAGCGGGACCTCCCCGGACGGCCTGCTGGTCGAGTTCGTCGAACTGCCCGCCGACAAGCACCCGTTCTTCGTCGCCACGCAGGCCCATCCCGAGCTCAAGAGCCGCCCCACCCGCCCGCATCCGCTGTTCGCCGGGCTGATCGCCGCCGCGCTGAAATATAAGCTGGCCGAAAGGCTTCCGGTGGAACTGCCGGAACAGGAGCTGGCGAAAGCCGAACAAGGGGCATGAATGAGCGAGCGCGACGGCGGCGCCGGGCACATACCGGGTAGCCACGACTTCGAGACCGTGGCATCCCGGACGCTGTATTCGGGCGCCATCGTCGCGCTCCGCATCGATCAGGTCGCCATGCCCGGCGGGCGGGTGGTCGAACGCGAGGTCGTCGAACACCACGCCGCGGTCGCGGTCGCCGCGATCGACGACGAGGACAACATCGTCCTGATCCGCCAGTACCGGCACCCACTGCGGCGCCGGCTGCTGGAGCTGCCCGCGGGCCTGCTCGACATCGCCGGGGAGGATCCGCTGGCCGCCGCGCAGCGCGAGCTGGCCGAGGAGACCGGGCTGGCCGCGCGCGAGTGGTCGGTGCTGGTGGATGTGGCGCTGTCGCCGGGCTTCACCGACGAGGCGCTGCGGGTGTACCTGGCGCGCGGCCTGTCGGCGACCGAGCGTCCTGAGCCCGAGCACGAGGAAGCCGACATCGAGGTGATCCGCATGCCGCTCGCCGAGGCGGCGCGCGCGGCGCTGACCGGGGAGATCGTCAACGCCACCGCGGTGGCGGGCGTACTCGCGGTGACGGCGGCGCGGGCGGGCGATGTGCCGCTGCGTCCCGGCGACGCACCGTGGCCGGATCAACCGACGACCTTCCTCGAGCGCAGGCTCGAGCGCAGGACGCCGACAGACCGCGCGGCGGAGGATCGCCGGTCGGCGGGCGGAGCCTCGGACTGAGGAGGATCGACGCCATGCTCGCACGCGAGATCGACACCTACCTGGACCATCTCGCTGTCGAGCGCGGTGTGGCCCGCAACACCTTCGGCGCCTATCGTCGCGATCTGAGCCGCTACCGCGAGTTCCTGAGCGCGCGGGGCGTCGACACGCTCGACGGGGTGGGGGAAATCGACGTCGCCGATTTCGCCGTCGAATTGCGCGCCGGCGGGGCCGAGCACGTCCCGCTGGCGGCGAGCTCGGTGGCGCGCGCCCTGATCGCCGTGCGCGGACTGCACCGATTCGCGGCCGCCGAGGGAATCGCCACCACCGACGTGGCGCGCGCCGTCAAGCCCCCCGCACCCGGGCGCAGGTTACCCAAGGCGCTGCCCTACGACACGGTGCTGCGTCTGCTCGAGGCGGCAGGCGGGGGACCCGCCGCCGACGATCGAACCCCTGGCACGGATACGGGGCCGCGCGGTCTGCGCGATCGCGCCCTGCTGGAACTGCTCTACTCCACCGGCGCCCGTATCTCCGAGGTGACCGGCCTGGATGTCGACGACCTCGACACCGCCGAGCGCGCGGTGGTGCTGCGCGGCAAGGGCGGCAGGCAACGCATCGTCCCGATCGGACGACCGGCGCTGGCCGCCGTCGACGCCTACCTGGTGCGCGGCCGTCCCGCGCTCGCGCGCGCGGGACGCGGACAGAGCAACGGCGGCGCCTTGTTCCTCAACGTGCGCGGCGGCCGATTGTCCCGGCAGAGCGCCTGGCAGGTGCTCCAGACGGCCGCCGAACGGGCGGGGATCGGGGCCGCGGTCTCCCCGCACACTCTGCGGCATTCGTTCGCCACGCACCTGCTCGACGGCGGCGCGGATGTGCGCGTCGTACAAGAACTGCTCGGTCACGCGTCGGTGACGACCACACAGATCTATACGCTGGTGACGGTCAGCACGCTGCGGGAGGTGTGGGCGAACGCCCATCCGCGTGCGCGGTGAGCGCCACAGGCCCTCGACGCGTGTCCGACCGCGTGTCTTGTACGCGCAGGCGGTAGCGTCTTACGAGAGCTGGACCGTACGAAAGCGAGGTCGGGCCCGATCGGCCTCGTTACGCTCGGCACAAGGCAATCGGGGGCGAAGCGTCCTGGCGACGCTCGGCAACGGGCAGGAACGTATAAGGAGCAGCGGATCGTGACGACAGCCGGCGCGGCGGAGCCGCCCTACGGTGCTGCGGCGGGGCAGTCTGTTGCGGCCCAGCCGCGTTACGGAGCCCAGGCCCAGCCGCGCAACGACACCCAGCCGCCGAACGACGGCGACGCGCAGCCGGCCGGCTTGCGACCGGTCGACGACGCGGAGACGGCATCGGAGACACTGTGGGGCGGCGGCGCACCGCCGGTTCCGGAGTCCGGGGAACTCGGCCCGACCGGGCGTCCGTTGCGTCTGGTGCCCGATCCGCCGCCGGTGGCCGTGCACGGCAACGCCCTGATCGTGGCCATGTGCAACCAGAAGGGCGGCGTCGGCAAGACAACCTCGACCATCAACCTCGGCGCGGCGCTGGCCGAATACGGCCGCCGCGTGCTGCTGGTGGACCTCGACCCGCAGGGCGCGCTCTCGGCAGGCCTCGGCGTGGCCCACCACGATCTCGACAACACCGTGCACAATCTGCTCGTCGGCGGGCGTACCTCCATCGACGACGTGCTGATGCACACCAAGGTCGAGGGCATGGACCTGTTGCCGAGCAATATCGACCTCTCGGCGGCGGAGATCCAGCTGGTCAACGAGGTCGGCCGCGAGCAGACCCTCGGGCGCGCGCTGGAGCCGGTGCGCGACCGCTACGACTACATCCTCATCGACTGCCAGCCCTCGCTCGGCCTGCTCACCGTGAACGCGCTGGCCTGCTCGGACGGCGTCATCATCCCGATGGAGTGCGAGTACTTCTCGCTGCGCGGACTGGCCCTGCTCAACGACACCGTCGAGAAGGTCCGCGACCGGCTCAACCCCCGGTTGAGCCTGTACGGCATCGTGGTCACCATGTTCGATGCCCGCCTGCTGCACTCGCGTCAGGTGATGTCGCGCGTCGTGGAGGTGTTCGGCGACGTCGTGTACGACACCGCGATCGCGCGTACCGTGCGCTTCCCCGACGCCAGCGTCGCGGGGGAGCCGATCACCACCTGGGCGCCGAAATCCGGCGGGGCCGAAGCGTATCGGGCGATGGCACGGGAAGTCATCCACCGGTCCGGCCGGTGAGCGCGGCCACCGACCCCGCGGCGCCGAATGTTCTCGACCAGGTAGAACCCGACCGACCGGAGCCCGTCTCGGATGCCGGCGCCGAGCCCGCGACGGGTTTCCGTTTGAAGCTGAGCAATTTCGAAGGCCCCTTCGATCTGCTGCTCACCCTGATCAGTTCCCGCAAGCTCGACGTCACCGAGGTGGCGTTGCACCAGGTCACCGACGAGTTCATCGCCTACACCAAGGCACTGACCGCGAGCATGAACACCGAGACCGGTCTGCGCGCGGACACGATCCTGGACCAGACCACCGAGTTCCTCGTCGTCGCGGCCACCCTGCTCGACCTCAAGGCCGCCAGGTTGCTGCCCGCGGGTGAGATGACCGACGCCGAAGACCTCGAGCTGCTCGAAGCCCGCGACCTGTTGTTCGCCCGCCTGCTGCAGTACCGGGCGTTCAAGCAGGTGGCCGAGTTGCTCGGTGAACTGGAAGCCGTCGCCTTGCGCCGTTACCCGCGCGCGGTGGGCCTCGAGGAACGTTTCGCCGGTCTGCTGCCCGAGGTCACGCTCGGCGTCGACGTGGCCGGTTTCGCCGATATCGCCGCGGCGGCGTTCCGGCCACGCCCCGCGCCGAGAGTGGGGCTCGACCACCTGCACCAGCACACCATCTCGGTCGCCGAACAGGCCGCACTGGTGCTGGAGATGCTCAAAGGGCGCGGGCCCGGCGGCTGGACCACCTTCGCCGAACTGGTCGCCGACTGCGAAGTCCCGGTGCAGATCGTCGCGCGATTCCTGGCGCTGCTCGAGCTCTACCGCGGCAAGACGATCGAATTCGACCAGCCCGATCCACTGGGCCCGCTGGCCGTCAGCTGGCTCGGCGATCCGGTCGACGGCGAGCCCGCGGCGACCGTGACATTCGAGGAGGACTACGGGTGAGCGAGATCCCGAACGGCGCGGCCGTGACCGCGGGGACGCCGGAGACGCCCGCGCGGACCGGTGGGGTGTCCGACATCACCGCACCCGCGCTGGATGAGGCGGAATTCCGCTCCGCGCTGGAGGCCATGCTGCTCGTCGTGGACGCTCCCGCGCCGGTAGAGCAGCTGGCGGCGGCCCTGGACGACACCACCGAACGGGTCGAGAAGGCGCTGCGTCAGATGTCGGCGGAACTCACCGCGCGCGGCAGCGGCATCGATCTTCGTTTCGTCGGTGACGGCTGGCGCTTCTATACTCGCACCGAGTACGCACCGTATGTGGAGCGCGTACTGCTCGACGGCGCCAGGACGAAACTGACCAGGGCGGCGTTGGAGACGCTGGCGGTCGTGGCATACCGCCAGCCGGTGACCAGGAACCGGGTGAGCGCGGTGCGTGGCGTGAACGTCGACGGCGTGATGCGCACGCTGCTCGCGCGCGGCCTGATCACCGAAGCCGGGACCGACCCGGAGACGAACGGCACGCTCTACCGCACCACCGAGTTGTTCCTGGAGCGAATCGGGCTGGCGTCGTTGTCGGACCTGCCACCGTTGGCGCCGTTGCTTCCCGGCGTCGACCTGATCGACGAGATCAACGACAGCTTGGAGACCGATCCCCGGTACACCAGGCTGCGCAAACCCGCCGAGGCCGACCTGGACCTCGGCACCGAGGATTGACGAAGGACATATGAATACCCCCGCTCGCCGAGATGGCACACCGGATCGTAGGAAACAAGGCGGCCAGCCCGCCCGTGGCGGCGCGAGCCGCGGCACGGGGTCACGTGGCGCCCGCGCCGCCCAGCGCGGCGGCCCTCGCCGGGACGGCGCACCTTCCTGGGACAACGACGACCGCGGCGGTCACGCCGCGGGCGGCAGGCGCAGTGGCGGTCAGTCCGCCGGTGGCCAGCGCAGCGGTGGTCAGTCCGCGGCCGGTCAGCGGTCCGGCCGTCCCGCCGCCCAGGGCCGTCCCGCCGCCCAAGGCGGGTCCACCGCCGGGCGGCCCAAGCCCGCCGGACAGTTCAAACCCGCCGCCGGCGCGCACAAGCCGACCGGCAAGAAGGCCAAGAATCCCAAGCCGCAGCGACAGGCCGCCGTCGCCCCGCTGCTGAGCAACGCCAAGCCCGCACGCCGTCAGAACGTCGAGCCCACTCACACCGAGGGCCCCGCCAAGCTGCCGTGGGGTGAGGGCGAGCGACTGCAGAAGGTACTGGCCAAGGCCGGTGTCGCGTCCCGGCGCGCGGCCGAGGAGATGATCGACCAGGGGCGGGTCGAGGTCGACGGCATGATCGTGCGTGAGCAGGGCCTGCGTATCGATCCGCAGACCGCGGTGGTCCGCGTCGACGGCACCCGCGTGGTGGTGCGCGATGAACTCGTGCACGTCGCGCTGAACAAGCCCAAGGGCTGGCAGTCCACCATGTCCGACGACCTGGGCCGCCCCTGTGTCGGCGACATCGTCGCCGAGCGGATTGCCGCGGGCCAGCGTCTGTTCCACGTCGGTCGCCTCGACGCCGACACCGAGGGCCTGCTGCTGCTCACCAACGACGGCGACCTCGCGCACCGCCTGATGCACCCCTCCTACGAGGTGTCCAAGACCTATCTGGCGACCGTGCACGGCGTGGTCGACAACAAGGTCGTCGGCAAGCGCCTGCGCGAGGGCGTCGAACTCGACGACGGTCCGGCCAAGGTCGACCGCTTCCAGGTGCTCGAGATCGGCGAAGGGCGTTCGCTGGTGAAGATCGTGCTGCACGAAGGCCGTAAGCACATCGTGCGCAGGCTGCTCGACGCGGTCGGCCACCCGGTGACCCGGCTGGTGCGCACCCACATCGGCCCGGTGGTGCTGGGCGATCAACGGCCGGGCACGTTGCGGGTGCTCGGCCGCGACGAAATCGGCAAACTCTACGAGGCGGTGCAGCTGTGAACGGTGTGCGGGTTCCGGCGGAACTCGAGGACGCGGTGTCCGGCGACGGCCCGCTGACCGTCGCGATGGACGGGCCCTCGGGGACCGGCAAGTCCAGCGTCTCCCGCAAGCTCGCGATCCGGCTCGGCGCCCGCTACCTGGACACCGGCGCCATGTACCGGGTGGCGACGCTGCGCGTGCTGCGCGCGGGCGCGGACCTCGACGATCCGGCGGCCGTCATCGCCGCGGTGAAGGAACTGCCGCTGAGCATCGGCACCGACCCCACCCGCGAGTTCGTCGAACTCGACGGCGAGGACGTCTCCTCGGAGATCCGCGGCGATGCCGTCACCAAGGCCGTCTCGGCGGTCTCCGCGGTGGGCGAGGTGCGCGAGGTGCTCGTGGCCACCCAGCGCGCGATCGCCGCGGAGGCCGGGCGGATCGTGGTCGAGGGCCGCGACATCGGCACCGTCGTGCTGCCCGACGCCGACGCGAAGATCTACCTGACCGCTTCCGCGCAGGCGCGCGCCCAGCGGCGCAACGAACAGAATATCCGCGAGGGGCGCGGCGACGACTACGCGGCCGTGCTGGCCGACGTGCAGCGCCGCGACACCCTCGACTCCACCCGCGCGGTGTCCCCGCTGCGTCCCGCCGAGGACGCGGTGCTCGTGGACACCAGCGAGCTGACCATGGACGAGGTCATCGACGAGCTGTATCGCGTCGTGGCGCAGCGTATCGCGACAGGAAGTGCACAGTGAGCGACGACGTACTCGCCGGAGACGGCATCTGGAGCGACGAATCCGAATGGGAACTCGTCGATTTCGAGGGGGAGCACGAGGGCGAAGAACACCTCGCCATGCCGACCCTGGCCGTGGTCGGCCGCCCGAACGTCGGTAAGTCGACCCTGGTCAACCGTATTCTCGGCCGCCGCGAAGCGGTCGTCGAGGACATCCCCGGCGTCACCCGCGATCGCGTCTCCTACGAGGCGAACTGGGCGGGACGACGCTTCCTGGTGCAGGACACCGGCGGCTGGGAGCCCGACGCCAAGGGCCTGCAGCAGGCGGTGGCCCGGCAGGCCGAACTGGCCATGTCGACCGCGGACGCCATCCTGCTGGTGGTCGACGCCACCGTCGGCGCGACCGCGACCGACGAGGCGGCGGTGAAGAAGCTGCGCCGCTCGAAGATCCCGGTGATCCTGGTCGCCAACAAGGTCGACGACCAACGTGTGGAAGCCGAGGCCGCGACCCTGTGGTCGCTGGGGCTGGGCGAGCCGCGGATGGTCAGCGCCGCGCACGGCCGCGGCACCGGCGATCTGCTCGACGACGTGCTCGCCGTGCTGCCGGAGACTCCGCGCGAGGGCACCGGCGGCACCGGACCGCGTCGCGTGGCGCTGGTCGGCAAGCCGAATGTCGGCAAGTCCAGCCTGCTCAACAAGCTCGCAGGCGACGAGCGTTCGGTCGTCCACGATGTCGCGGGCACCACCGTCGACCCGGTGGACTCGCTGGTCGAACTCGGCGGCAAGATCTGGAAGTTCGTCGACACCGCCGGCCTGCGCCGCAAGGTCACCAATGCCAGCGGCACCGAGTTCTACGCCTCCCTGCGCACCAAGTCGGCGCTGGAGGCCTCCGAGGTCGCGATCATGCTGATCGACGCCTCCCAGCCGATCACCGAGCAGGATCTGCGGGTGATCAGCCTGGTCGCCGATTCCGGCCGGGCGCTGGTGCTGGCGTTCAACAAGTGGGACCTCGTCGACGAGGACCGCAGGTTGCAGCTGGACAAGGAGGTCGACCGCGATCTGGTGCGGGTGCCGTGGGCGCAGCGGGTCAACATCTCCGCGCACACCGGCCGGGCCGTGCAGAAGCTGGTGCCCGCGATGGAGACCGCGCTCGAGTCCTGGGACAAGCGCATCTCCACCGGCCGGTTGAACAACTGGCTCAAGGAGGTCGTGGCCGCGACTCCGCCGCCGATGCGCGGTGGCCGACTGCCGCGCGTGCTGTTCGCGACGCAGGCCTCCACCCGCCCGCCGACGTTCGTGCTGTTCACCACCGGCTTCCTGGAAGCCGGTTACCGCCGGTTCCTGGAGCGGCGGCTGCGTGAGGAGTTCGGTTTCGACGGTTCGCCGGTGCGTATCTCGGTGCGTGTGCGCGAGAAGCGGGATCGCGGCAAGAAGTGAGTTCGGCTCCGGGGTGCGCGATCCGCGCACCCCGGAGCCGAATGTTACAGGGGATTCTTAGGTGAGCTAACGTGTTGGGGGAGTTGCACCAGCAAATGGGCGGGCGAGGTCCTGCTGCGCGAGGCCCACGGACCTGTGCGGTCTGCCGGTCACCGTCTTCCGCTCGGACATGATGTGCGGCACCCGGGAGCGGCTCGGGTGCGGATACTTCCCTCAGGCCGGGATCAGCCCGCGCCGCTCGAGCAGCGGCTCGATGTCCGGCCCGCGTCCGCGCACGGCGGCGAACGCCTCCATCGGATCGACCGACCCGCCGCGGGCGAGGAGTTCACGGCGGAAGATCTCGCCCTTCTCGCGGATCGTGCCCGCGCCGTCGTCGAACCAGCGCACGGTGTCGGCGTCGAGCACTTCGCTCCAGATGTAGGAGTAGTAGCCCGCCGCGTAACCGCCGGAGAAGATGTGCGCGAAGTAGGCCGTGCGGTAGCGCGGCGGGATGGCTTCGACGGCCAGGCCTGCCTCCTGCAGAGCGCGCTGCTCGAATTTATCTGCGTCCCCGGGGTTCTCGCCGGAGGGCAGGCGGTGCCAGGCCCAGTCCAGTCGGGTGGCGGCGAGGTATTCCACGGTGCGGAATCCTTCGCCGAAGCGGGTGGCCGCGCGCATCCGCTCGACCAGCTCGGCGGGGATCGGTTCCCCGGTGTCGATGTGGCGCGCGTAGCGGGACAGGATATCCGGGCGGTCCATCCACATCTCGTTGACCTGGGAGGGGAACTCCACGAAATCGCGAGGAACCTCGGTGCCGGAGAAGAAGGGGTAGCGCACGTCCGAGAACAGGCCGTGCAGGGCGTGGCCGAACTCGTGGAAGAGGGTGCGTACGTTGTCCCAGGTCAGCAGGACGGGCTCGCCGGCGGGCGGCCGGGCGATATTGAGGTTGTTCACCACGACCGCCCGGGTACCCAGCAGGTGCGACTGCGCGACGAGTTCGTTCATCCACGCCCCGCCTCGCTTGGACGGGCGGGCGAAATAGTCGCCGAGGAACAGGCCGAGCGGTGAACCGTCGGCGTCGAACACCTCGAAGACGCGAACGTCCGGGTGGTAGCCGATCAGGTTGTCGCGCTCACGCAACGTGATGCCGTAGACCAGTTCGGCGGCGTGAAAGACACCGTCCCACAGCACCCGCTCCAACTCCAGGTAGGGGCGAAGCGCCGAACCGTCGAAGTGGAACCGCTCGGCGCGAAGCCTTTCCGACCAGTACTGCCAGTCCCACGGTCGCAGGTCGCCGTCGGTCCCGGAGGCGCGCATCGCCTCGGCGAGATCGTCGGCCTCGCGTGCGGCGTTGGCGACCGCGGGCGGCACGAGCCGAGCCAGCATCCGCTCCACCTCCCCGACGGTCTTCGCGGTCTGATCGGCCACCGCGTAACTCGCGTGGTCGGGGTAGCCCAGCAAGGCTGCTCGCTCCGCGCGTAATGCGGCGATTCGCGCTGCCAGGACAGCGTTGACGACATCGGCCGCCCTGTCTCCGGTCGCTGCGGTATCGGCATCGCCGTGGCCTGTCGGATTCCCCGCCTCGTCGCCCACGGGCTCGCCCTCGTCCGACCGGCGGCCCTCGAACCCGCGGTTCAACGAGGCGTCCAGCACCCGCCGCCGCAGTTCCCGATCGGCCAGCTCGGCCAGCATCGGTTGATTCGACACGTTCTGCAGGCGCAGCGCCCACGCACCGTCGCGGCCGAGCGACCTGGCGTCCTGGGCCGCGGCCGTGATCGCGCTCGGGGCCAACCCGGCCAGTTCCTGTTCGTCGGTCACCACCACGGTCGCGGCATTGGTGACCGCGAGCAGGCTCTGACCGAATTGTGTCGCCGCCGCCGCCAGTTCGGCGTTCAGTTCGCGCAGCCGCTGCTGCCCCGCCGCGTCGAGTCGCGCACCGGCCCGGACGAATTTCAGGTGGTATTGCTCGAGCAGGCGCATGTCCTGTGCGTCCAGCCCCAATTCCTCGCGCCGGTCGTAGAGGGTTTCGATCCGGGTGAACAGGCGGGGGTCGAGCTGGATCGCGTCACGGTGGGCCGCCAAGCGTGGCGACACCTCCGCCTCGATCGCGTCGATGCCCGGCGTGGAATCCGCGGAGGACTTGTTGAAGAACGCGGCGCTCACCCGCGTGAGCAATGTTCCCGAATGCTCCAACGCCACAATCGTATTGTCGAAGGTGGGCGCTTGTTCGGAGTTCGCGATCGCTGCCACCTCCGCCAGCTGCTCGGCCATGCCGCGTTCGAACGCGGGCAGATAGTGTTCCTCGGTGATGTCCGCGAACGGCGGCAACTCGAAAGGCAGGGCGCTGCGCTCGAAGAACGGATTGCTGGTCATCTGTCGACTGTAGAACTCGATTCGATCTTCTACCTTCGAGTCGAGCGCACACCGGCGTCGACGGGTGCAGTATGGACCCATGAGCGAAGCGGTGATCTCCATCGAAGGCCTCGTCAAGACCTTCGGGCCGGTGCGGGCTCTCGACGGCCTCGATCTCGAGGTCACGGAAGGGGAGGTGCACGGCTTCCTCGGGCCGAACGGAGCCGGAAAAACGACCGCGATCCGGGTGCTGCTGGGGCTCTATCGCACCGACGCGGGCCGGGTGCGGGTACTGGGAATGGATCCCTGGCGGGAAGCCGTCGCCCTGCACGCCCGGATGGCCTATGTCCCCGGTGAGGTGACATTGTGGCCGGGAATCACCGGCGGCGAGGTCATCGACCTGATGGCCCGGCTGCGTGGCGATGTCGATCCGCGCAGGCGTGCGGAACTGCTGGAGCGATTCGATCTCGACCCGAGCCGCAAGGCGCGGACATACTCCAAGGGCAACCGGCAGAAGGTCGCGCTGGTGGCCGCCCTTTCCTCCGATGCCGAACTCTTCCTGCTGGACGAGCCGACCGTCGGTCTCGATCCGCTGATGGAGGCTCAGTTCCAGCAGTCTGTGCGCGAGCTGGTCCGGCAGGGACGCACGGTGCTGCTGTCCAGCCACATCCTGGCCGAGGTGGAGGCACTGTGCGACAGGGTCAGCATCATCCGCAACGGACGCACCGTGGAAAGCGGGACCCTCTCCGAACTGCGGCACCTCACCCGCACCACGGTCACCGCCGAAACCGAGCGACCGGTCACCGGCCTGGAATCGATCGACGGCGTGCATCATCTGGTGCGTGAAGACGGCCACGTCCGCTTCGAAGTGGATGGTCCCGGCCTGGATGCCGCGCTGCGTGTGCTGGCGACGTCGGGAGTGCGAGCATTGACCAGCGCGCCGCCGACACTCGAGGATCTGTTCCTGCGGCACTATGCTGCCGAGGGCACATCCGCCAGCTCCGAAACGGATCAGGCGGGGGCTCCGGCCTCCCGGGCGGCGAGCTCATGACCGTGCAGACCCGCGCCGAGGCCGCGGGCACGACCGGCTGGCCGGCGCTGCTGAGTTTCGCGCTGCGCAGGGAGCGCCTCACCTTGCCGTGGTGGCTGGCCGGTCTGGGCGCGCTGCTGGCGTTCCAGTCGGTGAGCAGTCAGAACTTCTACGACACCCCGGCCAAGCTGGCGCAGTTGCGGGCCACGATGAGCGGCAATGCCGCCGCACTGGCCATGGGCGGGCCGACCCGATCGCTGGAAACGATCGGCGGGGAAATCCTGTTCGAGATGTTCACCTATCTCGCCGTGGTAGCCGGGCTGATGAGCATGTTCCTGGTCGGCAGGCACACCAGATCCGACGAGGAGACCAGTCGCGCGGAACTGTTGCGTTCGACCAGGATCGGGCGCCGGGCGCCGGTGATCGCGGCACTGGCGCTGGCTTTCGTCGCCAACGTGGCCGTGGCGGTGGTGCTCTTCGGCGCGGGAGTCGGCACCGGCTTGCCGGTCGCGGGCTCGGCGCTGACCGGGATCGCCATCGGCGCGGTGGGCATGACCTTCGCGGCGGTGACCGCGGTGGCCGCGCAGATCGCCGACGCGCACCGCATCGTCTACGGCATCACCACATTCGTGATCGCCGCCGCCTACGTGCTGCGCGCGATCGGGGATGTCGGCAACGGCGTGGCCTCCTGGTTCTCGCCGATCGGCTGGGGCCAGCGCACCTACCCGTTCGTGGTGGACCGCTGGTGGCCGCTCGCGCTGTTCGTGGCCGCGATCGTGGTGCTCGTCGCGTGGGCCTTCGTCCTGCTGGACCGGCGCGATTTCGGGGCGGGGCTGGTGCGCTCGGGGCGCGGGAATCCGACCGCCCCACGGTGGCTGAGTTCACCGCTGGGGCTGGCTTGGCGACTACAGCGCGCGACGTTGGCTGCTTGGTGCGTCGGCTCGTTCCTGCTCGCCGCGGCCTACGGATCCTTCGCCCAGAGCATCGAACAGTTTCTCGAGGACAACCCGGTCATCGCGGACTACCTGCCCGGCGGCGTCGAGGATGCCGTCGACTCCTATTTGGCGTTGACGCTGGGCATCACGGCGTTGCTGGCCGCCGCCTACGGTATTTCCTCGGCCCTGCGCGCGCGTGCGGAGGAAACGGCCGGTGCGGCGGAGCCGATCCTGGCCGGGCCGGTGAGCCGTACGGCCTGGCTGGGCAGCCATTCGATCATGGCGCTGGCGGGCAGCGCGGCGGTCACCGCGGTAGGTGGCCTGGGAGAGGGGCTGGCCCACGGTGTCCTGACCGATGATCTCACCCAGCCCGCCCGGCTCACCGCCGCGGCGCTGGTCTATGTGCCCGCGGTGTGGATCGTCGTCGCGGTGGCCGTGGTCGGTATGGGCTGGGTGCCGCGTGCGGCGGCCGTCGTGGCATGGGCGTACTTCGCCTACTGCGTGGTGACCGTGCTGTTCGCCGAGGCCTTCGATCTGCCGGACTGGTTCGACGAGGCCGCGCCGTGGACGCACACGCCGCTGGCGCCGCTGGAGAGCGCCTCACCGGCCACGGCCGCGGTGCTGCTGGCAATCGGCGCGGCACTCGCGGTGTTCGGGCTGGCCGGCCTCCGGCGCCGCGATATCGGATACTGACACCGGTGCGCGAACAGGTCTACGGCACAACCGGCTCCGGCGCGGGGTAAGACATCTCGCGCTGGGGGCCGTGGTGTCCCGTGGCGAGGTCGACCGGAGCCGGGCGGGATCACCCCCGTGCGGCGCGAGGTCGTCACCCTCGCCTGTGAAGCACCCGCCGAGAGGCGGCTGTGCACCTGGACGTGCCACCCGCCCACGGGCGGGATTCGTGTCCGCGCCGGACCGCGCAGTACGGGTGGTGCGCGTACCACACGCGGGCAGCGGGGCGCACCATCGCCGGCGGGTCGATCGCCTGTGACTCCAGCGCGTCGATATCAGCGACGCAGTTGCGCGGCCGAATACGCGGGCAGGATCTGGGTGTCGTCGCTGCTGTCCAGCGACTCCCGGATGGCGGCCTGGGCGGCCGGGGGCAGGGTATGCATGATCTCGCGGACCCGCGCCTGCCGGCGTCCGACGGCCTGGCGGACCGGCATACCGGGAGTGGCGCGCATCTGCGGAATGATGCCCTCGACCTCCTCGGCGCCGCCGTGATGGTGCCCGGCAT
>NZ_JADLQN010000016.1 GCF_015477835.1 Nocardia higoensis
CGCTTGATGTGGCGTGCGACAGTGCTGTGGTGCACGCCGATCTCGGTGGCGATCTCGCGGGCCGATTTGCCCGCGTCCAGCAGCGCGAGGATCTGGTTGTCGCGCGAGGCTGTCGCGTCGGTGTCGCCCTCTGCGACAGCCGGTGTCGCACTGCTGTCGCGCTGTGCGACACCGGTGTCGCGCGGTGTCGCACCGTTGTCGCTCCCGGATGCGACAGCGACACCCACTGTCGCAGATGTATCGACGATAGATTCTGATGCTTTATCGACCTTTGCCGTAAGGGTTTCGTCCTCGGCGGTCGGCTCGGGGGCAGTCCGGGGAACTTCCAGCAGTGCGGTCAGGCCGTGCGTGGCGGCCAGGCCCGCCAGCGGGGCGGCGCCCGCTACGCAGGCCGCGATGACCGCATGAAGCACTCTCTGGTCGGATTCCGCAGCGTGTAGACCGTTTCCGGCGATGCTGATCAGCTCGGCAAGGGCGAGCTGGCTCCAGAAGAACCGCACCGTTGCCGCGGGGATCGGGATGCCGGCCTTGCGGCGGCGCTGGAGCGAGACCAGCGCGACGGTGCTCTGCACGATCGCTCCGTCGACGAAGACCGGGCCGACCCAGGCGAGCTTCGGCGTGATCCCGGCCATTACCGATAGATCGGAAAGGGCCGCGAAGGACCACGCGAACGCGCCGCCGCCGATCACGAGCGTCATGAGCAGAGCAGTGATCTCGGTGATGTCCATGCGCGGATGCGACACCTTTGTCGCATCGGCCGGGGGCGCTGTCGCGCGATCCGGGCCGTCGAGCACCGGTGCGACAGCAGCTGTCGCAGCGGTGTCGCCTTGTGTCGCAGCGGTGTCGCTCGGTGTCGCATCCATCGTTGTGAACCTCCTGTGCGAGTGCGGGCGCGTCGCACGCCCGCGGTTGCTGGTCGATCTGGAGTGATCCGCTCCGGGCTGCAGACTCCAGCGGCTACGGCCCGGAGCGGATCACTGGCGGAAATAGCGATCGGTCGGCTATCGGTCGAACTCCGGCGGCTCGAACCCGTTCGGCGGCTCCTCGGCCGGCCACGGAATCTCCGATGCCGACGGCGCGGCGGGCGTGGTGACCTTGCGGCTGCCGTTGATCCGGGCCGCCGGCGCCGGCGTTTTGATCCGGCCGTTCTCGATCACCACACCGATCTGAGTCGGGGTATCGACACGAACCTCGTTGACCAGCTTGCGCGAACCATTGACCCGCCGCGTCGAGCCGTTACTACGGCCACCGGTCGCGGCGCCGGCCACCGCGCCCGCCAACTCCTTCTCCGGAGCGGCCGGAGCCGCGGGGCTCTTGCGCGAGCGCGACCCGGTCCGCTTCGGCGATGCCGGAGCCTTGGGCGCGCTCTCGGCCTGCGGCGCCTCCGGCGTCTCGGGGGTGGCCTCGGCCTTCGGGACCTCCGGGCTCTTCGGTGTCTTCGTCGTCGGGCGAGCTTGCTGGGCCTGTCGTTCCGGGCTGCCGTAACGCTGCTGGGGCGGAGTGTGTTCGATGAGCTTGCGCACCGCCGCGTCGCGCTCACCGCGCACCTGAGCCAGCTCGGCGTGTACGTCGGTCAGCTCCTGGCCGCGCTGAGCGAGCTGGTCGGCGACCGACTTGTGCTGTTGGCGCGCGTCGAGAACCTTCTCGCCGAGCTCGGTGACCTTGACCCGCAACTGATCGCGCTCGGCGATCGCACGCCGTTCCAGGTCGCGTTCGGCGGCGAGGTTCCGCAGCTGCTGCTCCAGCGCGGCGATCTCAGCCGACCGATCCGGCATCGGATCCGGCGTGGCGTCGGCCTGTGCCCACTGTTGCTGTTGCCACCGGGCTTGATCCAGTATCGGATCCGGCGTGGCGCCGGCCTCTGCCCACTGTTGTTGCCACCAGGCTTCCTCGGCCAGATCCTGACGCCGCATCTGCGCGCGCCGCGCGTTCGCGGCCTGGTCCTGCGCCGGCATCGGATTCGACCGATCCTGATGCATCCCGGGGATACTCGGCGCGGCCGGTCGCGGCGGTGCCTTGCGCGCCGAACGGTTTTCGCGTCGCTGTTCCAACCCTTCCTGGACCCGCGAAACACGCTCGGCCAAACGCGCTTTCAGCGCCGTCATTCCGTAGGGCTTCGGACCCCACACCGGCCGCTGCCGCACGTTCGGGTCATCGGCATAATGCGCGCTGACCAACGCCATCACCGCCTGGCCCCGCTCCTCACGGGTCAGATGCCCAGCCGCATGGATCTGCTCGGCCAGCATGTGACGCTGCTGGGCATGAGCCCACTGCGCCCGCGCGTACTGCTCCGGAGTTCCCGGAGCAGACCGATGCAGGTCCAGGCTCATCGCGCGGTGGTTGGCGATCATCTGCTCGACCGATGCGCGCTGGAACCGCCGCTCATCAGCAATCAGCCGCTCGTGAGCGCGCATCGATTCACGCAACTCCCGCACCGCCTCCTTGCGGACCTTGCGCGGCACTCGGGTTTTGCCAGGGTTCTGGCGCCGCCACGCGGCGATCGCCGCGGTCGCGGCCTGACCCAACGCCCGCATCTCGCGGGTGATCTGGTCCACTTCGTTGTCAGCCATTACTGGATTCCTTCCTCTTCGATGTCCCACCGGATCTGGCGGAGACTGCTGTAGTTGGTTGGTTCAGAACGGGGGGTCGTTGCCGAAGATCGGCGCGGACACCTCGGGAATCCGGGGGCGTGGGGGCTCGTCACCGGGGGCGAACCAGGAACTCCAGATCGGCTGGTCGACCAGGGCGTCGTAGTGCTCACGCATGTGGGCGTTGAGTTCCAGCTCGACGGCGTGGATCTCGGCGCTGTAGTCCAGCCAGCCCTGGGCGCCGCTGTCGGGATAGATGAACTCCAGCGGGGTGTTGTCCAGGTCCATCAGCCGGTTCCACTCGGCGAGCAGCTCCTGCGCGCGGGCTCGGGCCACGATGGTCGCGTCGTCGGTCATCTCAGGCACCGGCCAGACGGACACGACGGACGCGGACGCGGCGGATGCGACGCAGTGCCCGGCCCATCAGCCGCAGCGCGCGGCGCAGGACACCGACCACGGCGACCGTGGCGATCGCGATCCCGCGACCGGTCTTCATCGCCGCCCGCACCAGCAGCAGCGCGGTGTCGCGCGGGCCGGGCCGACCGGCAGCGGTCCACCAGCCGAAACTGAGCCAGGCCAGCGCGTAGGCGATCAGCGGGCCGGTCATCGGCACATCGACCGGGCCGACGAGCAGCGCGGCCACGACCACCGTCGACGCGATCGCCGGCGCCCACACCCGCGCCCGGTCACGCAGCGAGTCCGCGTGCCCGATCGTCGGTTTCACCCAGGTCACCGCCTTGGGCGCGGTTGGGGTGACCGGCTGCGGCAGGGCGGCCAGCGCCTCGGCGATGCCCTTGTCGGCGGCGAATTCCTCGTCGTAGCGGGCGAGGACGAACTCCTCGCGGCTCTCGTTCGGGTCGATGCTCATTACGCGACTGCTTTCTTGACGACGGCCGGAGCGGCCGGGGTGGTGGTGGACTTGGCCAGGCCCGGCAGCGGGCGCAGAGCCGAAATATCGAGCGGGGAGACGTGGCCGAATCGGGCCTTGCCGCCGCGTACGTGGACGATGTCGCCGGGACCGAAGTCGGCGAGCACCGCCGGGGAGACGATGAAGGAGTCGTCGCTCTGGACGTTGCCCTCGTCGCCGAGCTGCCCGCCGCCGACGACCTTGCGCGAGAACGCGGCCGTCTTGCGGGTGCCGATCTTCTCGGCCAAAGCGCCGGCGTTGTTGGCGCGCATCGCGAGGATGCCGCCCGAGCAGGAATCGACGAGCCGGTGGCGCTGGTCGTCGTTGGCGCCCAACCCCATCCAGGACTGCGAGAACCACGCGCTGCCGATGTTCGCCGAGCGCAGCAGCTCGACGATGCGGGCCGCGCCGGCGTCACCGCAGACCTGCGCGAACTCGTCGCAGAACAGCTGGATCGTGCGGCCGTGATCGCGACCGGCGAGCATGGTCAGCATCGACACCAGTGCACCGAACTGCGCCTGAGCCAAAAGCGGGCTGGTGATGCCCTCCAAGCAGCAGTAGACGATGTCGTAATCGGTGAGCTCCGCAGTGCCGTCGAAGGATTCGCCCAGCTCACGGCTGATGTTCATCATCGCGGTGCGCTCGGCCATCAGGATCGGGTTCTTCTCCGATGCCGTGACCGCGGTGATCGCGTCGATCTCGTCCGGGTAGGACGCCCAGCGGCGCACCAGCTCGGCGCGGTCCATCCGTGCCAAGTACTCGAAGAAGCTGGTGGGCGGGTCCTGGCCGGCCTCCAGATCCAGGTCCGGGTTCGGTGCGTCGACGACCAGGTGCAGGACCGCCTTGCGCATGTTGATGTAGTAGGCCTCGGCCGGGTCCATGCCCTCGGTTGTCATCCCCGCACCGAGCAGGCCCTCGAACCTCGAGGACAGCTCGCGGGCGCGCTGCTCGCGCTCCTCCACCTCGTCGGGGAGCTTGCCGCCGAAGAAGCTCAGCTCCATCTCGTCGGGCCAGGACGCGAACCGCGCCGGATCGCCGCCCATCGCCACGAACGCATCCCGCACGGTCGCGGCGGTGCGGCGGGCATCGCGGGCGCCCTTGACGTCGATGATGACCGCCAGCGGGCGACCGGCCTGGTCAGAGCGCCACCACTGCTGATGACGACGCCACCCCGCCGCCCAGAAGCTGAGGATCGCGCGGACCATCATCGTGGTCTTGCCCGAGCCCGGATTACCGATCGCGACGACGTGCTCACGCATCGCCAGCCAGGTGATCCGGAACAGGCTCTCGTAGCGGCCGGTGAGCCGACCGGCCACCGAGCGGGCCGGGGCGGTGCCCGACATGCTCGCGGTGCGACCGATCACCGGGTCCGGGCCCACAGTCCCAGCGACCAGCGGCATCGCTGTCGCCGACATCCGGGTCGCGGCCGCCATCTCCCGGCGACGACGCGCCCACATCGCCCGATCGGTACGCGCCGGCGACTTGAAGCCGCGGGTATCGCGCTGGTCGAAGTACTTCGCCGACAGGAACGCCGCAGCAGCCCACCCGACCGGCACGGTCGCCACAGCCGCCGTCGCCGCACCCTGAGCAGGCATTCCGGCCGCGACCTCGGCGCAGGCCTGAGCGATATCGTCACGCACGGCAGACCAGCCGTCGATCAGCATCGCCGAACCAGGCAGCACACACGACCCGACCGCGAAGTTCCGCAGGCGGATCGGGGTCCAGGTCCACAGCCACGAACTCGCCACCGCGGCCGCGGTGACCGCAGCGACCGAGCCGCCGAGCACACCGGCCACGGCCAGGCCGTCGAGCACACCCTCAGCGGTGATCCCGGACAGGTCCGGCAGGTGGATGTCCTCGACCCACGACACCAGCGGGGAATCCGCGCCAGGAATCGGCGGGGCCGACGGGTCCACGTCGGGCACCTGGCCGACCGGCTCGGTCGGAGCGGGCGACGGCGAGGCGACCGGAGTCGGCGCGTACGGCGCGCAATCGTTGGCGGTGATCATCGGCGTGCACGAAGCAGGCGCCCTCAGGAAGTCATTCATGCTGCACCTCCAGCAGCGAAAAGCCCACGGGGCCTGTCAGTTTCGGTCTGTTTCTTGATCAGGTCATCCAACGGACGGACCCGGAACTCGGGGTCGGCGCTGGTCGGCCTCAGAACGGCTTGCGCGGCCGTCGCGACACGGGTCGCGGCCTCGGGAGTGGCGTAGTAGAGCAGCGAAGCCGCGCCGGCCGCCTTGGCGGCCTCGTAAGCGGCGCGGACCTTCGTGCGGGCATCGGCGCTGCCCTTGCGGGTCAGCTCGACCTCGATCGCGTGCAAACGGCCCAGGTCATCGGTGAAATGCCCGTCATGCAGATGCGGGCGCGCCCCACCGAAGCTGTCCGGGCGGTTCGAATGCCGCAGCACCCGCTCCGACACCCACGAGTCCTCCTCGCACGCCGTATTGCCCGCCAACGCGATCCGCACCTGAGCAGTGACTGCGAGATGGTTCGCGTTCTTCGGACCCGGCACCCAACCAGCGCAGTGGAACCCGAGCAGCGAAGTCGCCACCTCACTACTGGGCACAACCCACTGCGACCCCGGAATCGGCCGGTACACCTTCTTGCTCGGCAGCATCCCGGCCGCCTTCCACCGCGACGCCACCCGATACGCGTTCGGCTCGCTGGTACCGAGCAGCAACGCAAGCACCCACATCGGCACCGCGTACATCTCCGCGACCCACTGCAGCGCCCACATATCCCGCGGACTCAAACGAACGCTGCTCATCGCGTCACCGCCTGCGCGGGGCGCACCAATACGATCAGACTCAGAACCTCGTGCCGATTCACCCGCGGGCTGTTGGCAATTCGGTACTCGCTGAGATGTCCCTCGGTGATCCAGCGACGGATGGACGTATGCGTCACACCGAGCAGCGCGCCCGCCGCACGGAACGTCATCAGGTCATTCGGGTTCGGCAGGCTCGCTTTGCTCATCGGTCGAACCCCATCCACGCACCCCGGTCGATCCGCGGGGCGGTGACCGTGAGCTCGCTGATGTCGGCGATGACCTTGAGGTCCGGTCGCCCAGCCGGGCAGGCCTGCGCCGGGCTACGCCGCACACGGGCCGCGCCCTGGCGCTCGATCGCGGCCGCCGTGGCCAGCCGCTCCATGTCCGGGTCGTAGACGTGCATGGACTCGCGGTCGAGCAGGTCATCGAGCTGACGCCCCATCTCGGCGAGCTGCCGGTCCCGATCGGCCAGGGCCTCACGCAGACGGGCGATCTCGGCGGCCTGGTCGCCGCCGCTCTTGGCGTTGTTGCGGTTCCAGATCATCGGTCGAACCCTCCTTCCCAGATGTCTCCGCGCTCGATCTCGGCGATCTCGGCGGGCGTAAATGAATGCGGTGTCGGTGTTTTCAGCTGCTCGCCGGACATCAGCCACTGGCCGGCGCGGCGGCCCTGCGTCCGGACGGTCCGCGGCTTCGGCGCATCCACCCGGATCACGCGGCCGGTCTGACCGAGCCGACGCGCGGCCTCGGCCAGGTGCGGCAGCTCCGTGATCGGCGTCGGGATGCCCGGAGCGTGAGCCGCTTCCGGCCCTTCGGGCTGCTGAGGCACCCGCGAGGTGTGCCTGCTGACCGGACGCCGGGCCGCGCGGGTCATCGGTCGAACCCGTCCCAGCTCGGCGGCAGAAACGGCGACGGCTCCAACGCGCCCGGCGCGGCCTGCTGGTCGGTGAGGCTGGAGGCCAGATCCTCCGGGATCTCCGCATAAGCGCGGACGGCCTCGACGGCCTCGGCGGCCGTGGCGAGCTCGCCGGGCTCGTTCCCCAGGTCCAGGCTGATCACGTCCTCGCCGGTCGAATCGACACCGTCGAAGACCTGGGCGAAGTAGGTCTGCATACCGCGGTCCCAACCGATGTAGACCTCCCGCTCCGGGGCGCAGCCCTCGATCGGGGTCAGGCGAATACGGTTGCTGCTCATCGGTCGAACTCCCACTCGATTTCCGGCGCCTGGCCGTAGGCGTAGCGCCGCAGATCGTCGGCGCGGATCGCGCGCTGCGCGATGAACTGTCGGGCGCCGCCCGCCTCGGTCGTGTCTCCGACCTCGACGGCAGCGGTGTGCATGTCCTCGGCCAGATCGGCCAGCTGCATACGGGTCTGCGGGGTCATCGCTGCACTCCCGCCAAAGTCGGCGTCACACGCTGCACGTGCTGGCAATCGGTGCGCTGCACCTCGTGGACCCGACAGATGTTCGGGCTCGGCACATAGGACTGCTGATCAACCCAAGCGATCGAGCAGCCGACCACGCCGACCAGCAGCGCCAGGACGAGCAGGATGCCCTGCAACACCGGCGGCAGCGCGCCGTAAGCCCGCGAACCGGCACGCATCACCGCGTCGTCGGTCTTGACGACGGGGCCGATCATCGCCGCACTCCGTGGCGCTTGAACACCCGGTTGAACTTCACAAGTACCCAGATGAACGCCGCGAGTAGCAGCAGCTGGATCGCGCCGTTCCAGGCAACAGCCAGCGCGTAGAGCGCCAAGACTGCCATCAACAAGAGCAGGGGCTTTCTCACTGAACCCTCCCAAGGGAGATTGTGGTCATAATCTGAACTGTTCACAAAGTACCAATTGAACCGTTCAGAGTCCAGGGATTCCGTGAGAATTTCCCAGGAAATGCGCAGATACAGAGGTCACGGGCCGCTTTGACGGTCCGGACTGATACCGTCTACCTGCGATTTCGCCACTGATGATGGGGACCAGACGTCATGACTGAACAGATCAGCAGCAACGATCCGCGATCGGCACAGATCGCCCGCGAGCTGCGGAACGACATCGAGTCCGGGCGGCTCCGGCCGGGAGACAAGATGCCCACCAGCCGCGTTCTCGCGGACCAGTGGGGCGTCGGCGTCGGCACCGTGAACAAGGCCATGGACACGCTGCTGGCCGAGGGGCTAATCGTGAGCCGGGCCCGCTCCGGCCGGGTTGTCGCCCTTCCCGGCAGTGCGCCGGCGGGCCGGATTGCGGGTCGTCCGCGCGTCGTGTTCGTCGGCGGATATGCCGGGTCTGGCAAGACCGAGACCGGCCGAATCATCGCCCGCGAAACCGGCTGGGCGATGCTGGACAAGGACACGATCACCCGCAGCGTGGTCGATGCCGCACTGGTCCAGCTCGGATCGACCATCTCCGACCGAGAGTCGCCGACGTACCTCGAGGTCGTTCGCCCCGCCGAGTACCAGTGCCTCGAAGCAGCCGTGATGGAGAATGCCGGGTGCGCCGTCAGCGTGGTCGCGACCGCGCCCTACCTGCGCGAATTCCACTCCCCTGCATGGTTCGAGCGAACCTCCGCCGCACTCGCCGGGCTGGGCGTAGAGATGTCGGTCGTCTGGATCCGCTGCTCAGCCGAATCGATGCGGTCCTATGTCGAGCGCCGCGGAGCAGCACGTGACACATGGAAGCTCGCGAACTGGGACACCTACATCGGCACCGTCGACCTTGAGTTCACCCCGCCCTGGCCTCACACGGTGATCCACAACAACCCCAGCGACCCGCCGCTTCAGGGGCAGATCAAGGACTTCCTTCGCTCGCTGGAACCCAGCCGGTGAGCCGCGGCGGCATCGTCCTCTACGGCCCACCAGCCTCCGGAAAGGACACAGTGACCGCGGCGCTCACCGTGCTGGAACCTCGCGCCCAGCACTTTCGGCGACTGAAGATCGGCGGCGGCCGGACCGCTGGGTACCGCATGGGCGAGCAGCAGGATCTCATCGGACTGGAATCGTCCGGCGGAGTGCTCTACTCGAACAGGCGCTACGGCGCGACGTACGTCGTTGACAGACCTGAGATCGAGCGAATGCGGGCGGCGGGATTGATCCCGGTAGTCCACCTCGGGCAGCCTGAGGGTGTGGTGGCACTGCTCGATGCCGAGCCTTCCGCGAGCTGGCTGGTAGTCGAGCTGTGGTGTCCGCGCGAGACGGCGGCCGAACGCATCGCCGCACGCGATACCGGAGACACAGAAGCGCGGCTCATCGCGTGGGATGAGACTCCACGCCTGACCGCGCCAGACCTCCGGATCGACACCAACAACACGGCGGCCGAAGACGCCGCCCAACAGATCATGAAAGCTGTCGAATGAACGCGTGGTCCGTCATCGTCCCGGCCCTACATA
Source organism: Nocardia higoensis (assembly GCF_015477835.1). NCBI lineage: Bacteria > Bacillati > Actinomycetota > Actinomycetes > Mycobacteriales > Nocardiaceae > Nocardia > Nocardia higoensis. The sequence continues at coordinate 9,642 of NZ_JADLQN010000016.1, forward strand.
TCCCCCACACAACCGGCGAGATCGACCTCGAGCGGACGCGCCGCTACGCCGAATCAGCCGCGGACAGCTGGGTCGATCGGTTCCTGATCAACGGCTCTACGACCGGCGGCCGCGAACTTCACGTCGCCGATCGCGAAGCCGTTCTCGATATCTGGCTCGACACAGTTGGACAAGAACGGCTCCTAGCCTGCTCCTGGTCCTGGCGAGATATCGCTTCGGCTCGCGAGCGCGATGTCCTGCCTATGGCAGTCATGACGCCGGATTTCGTCGGCGCGGATGTTCTCCGGTGGCTCAGCGCGCTACCGCCGGCCACTATCTACAGTCACCCGGCCTACGGCGGGCCAGTGTGGACACCGGAGCTGGCGCGCACATCTACAGCCGCCGCGATCGCTCCGCTCGGCGGCAAGATCTCGAAAGTCGACACCACCCAGGTGCGTGCCCTGCATGCGGCGGCGCCAGAGTTCCTGCTCTGGGATGGCAGCGCTCGACACATCCGTGAATCGCTCGACGCTGGAGCCTCCGGTGTCGTCCTAACGCCGCTCGCTGGCGACCTCCACCAACTCCCCTCAAAAACGGTTCACGACGTGCAGATGCTCGCGAACGTCGTCCAGGCAGAGCTTGACCAAATCGAATCCAAACCGGACCGCCGTGATCTCCTTCTCAGACGGTCCAGCGTGTGACTGGATGCTCCAGAGCAGGCCGTGTCGGTTGTCGGTTCCAAAGGAACGAATCCCGACATATGAACATATGCGCATTATCGCATATGTTCATATGAACATATTTTATGGATTAGGCTTGGCGTGTCCTACCCCAATATTTCCGGAAAACCCCAGCGTGGGTGGGCGCAGACCGGAACTATCTGATTAGGCTTGGCGTGTCCTACCCCAATATTGCGAAAATCAGGGCAAGGTGTGCGAGGTGACTGTTGATGTGGCCCTCGCGCTAGCGGACGATGCGGAAGCTGAATGGTGCGATCCGACCCAGTTGACGTTTGACACCGTGTTCGAACGCAAGTGGCTCCCTCGGTATCCCCTTGCGGGAACCAAGAAGGACGGGCCGAAGTACCGGATGCCCCGCGACCGTGCGCTCACCAAGGCATACGTCGAGGCGAATCCGCTGTGCATGCAGTCCCTGATCATCACCGACCACGACGGCGGCCGCGCCGACGAGATCGTGAGCATGACCGGCCTGCCGACGCCGTCGTACATTCCGATGAATCCGCACACGAAGGGCGGGCACATCGTTTTCGCCTTGGATAAGCCGGTGTGCCTGACAGACGCAGCGCGTCGGGCGCCAGTCAACCTGCTTGCACGTATCGAGCAGGGCTTGAATGACGTCCTCGGCGGTGACGTCTCCTACTCGGGACGCTTCACCAAGAATCCGACGCACGCGGACCACATGACGCTCTGGGGCCCGGCGACCGCGGTCTACTCGCTCAGTGACCTCGCTGGCCCTCTTCGGAAGATGGGTGCATTGCCTCGACGCGCGACGAGTCAGCGCGAGCAACGAACCCTGCTTCAGAATTCCACGACAGGACGCAACTGCGCCTTGTTCGAACTGGAGCGCAAGTGGGCGTACCCGCGGGTTCGTGACTACAAGGACCCAGTTGAGTGGGACGAGGTAGCTCTTGCCTACGCCTGGGACCGCAATGAAGCCATCATCGGCCCGGCGTTCACCGCCGGCCCGCTCGGCTGGACCGAAACAACCTGTCTGTCTCGCTCCGTCTCACGCTGGACATGGCGCAATATCAAGCGCACCCTGAGCGAAGAGCAGGCGCGGCGCGGGCGGAACGGCGGAAGAAAGGTGACCGACGCGAAGCGTGAAGCAAACCGCGCGCGCGCCACCAAAGTTGACCGAGAGCTCGCAAAGGCGGTGCTGCTGTGAACTCCTCCGGCAAGGCGGAAACCACCGCCAGGCGCTCAATGTCCGCCCGAGAAGGCGCTGCCAAGCTCGGCGTCTCGCCTCGAACGATCCGTCGCTTGGTCGCCGAACCGCGCGACGACTTCGAAACCCGTGCACGGGAACGCCGCGAACGCGCGGCCGAGCTCAGAGCTGGCGGGGCGACGTACAAGCAGATCGCGGATGAACTGGGCTGTTCGGTCGGCGCGGTTGGGGGCCTTCTTCACATCGCACGCCGCGACGGGCTACTGGTTGACGAACGGTCGTCCGCCCAGGCCTGACAGTGCATGTACTCTACATGCACGACTACATGTAGACGTACATGTATTCCGTTTCTGACCGCCGGTAAGCAAGCATTATCGGCGGCCAGGTCAGGGCAAACCGGACATTTATCTCGGTGGGGCGATCGGCCTGTCGACCCGTAGGTCTACCAGGTCGGGCATCACGGCCTGGTCGGCCCGGATCGCCTCGACCACGGGTGCGAGCACTGGCCCCAGAGACTCGGCAGCCATTGCGATGATCGTGCGCTTCGTGGATTCCGGCACGTGCAGCGTGAACGGAAACATTCCCTACTCTCCTTCTCGTCGGTGTGACTGTGGAGCGGGACGGTAGCGACAAGAGGTGCAGCCGCGGGCGCTGGGCACGACTGACCAAATGAGCGGTGGCCTACATGTACGGCACATGCAAACCGCATGTGTCGTACATGTGCGCTGTCAGTAGTCGAATGTCGTGTCTTGCATGAGCCGCGCCGCGAACAAGATCCCGGCAGTGAAGTCCGCAGTCACTCCCTCTCCCCCGAGCCGCGCGACGAACTCGGCCAGCTCCGGGATCTCGCGCAAAGCGGGCTCTTCGAGCAGGTCCTCGACGCAGTCCTGCGGGCTCCGGAGGCCGAACCGGCGCCTGCTGACCTTCGGGCCGCCGACGAACATCTCCTCGATGTGGCGCCCGAGATAGACGCGCGTCTCGTCGCGCGCCAGGCGCTCGATCTCTTCACCGAGGCCGGCCAATTCTCCGGCCAGCTCGCTCGCACTTTTCCGACTGCCCACGGTCCCGCTCCCATCGTGTCGATAGCGGCAATCGCCGCAGTTCAAAGCGTACATGTAAGGAACATGTTCTGTGCATGTTGTCTACCTACATTCAACAGACATTTTGCATGTATGCGAGTACGATGGAGGCATGACTCTCCCCGGCCAGCACCTCACCGACCCCACTGATTTCGTGCGCGGACGCTGGAACTCCGACGGCCCACACACGCCCGAGTCGATCGCGGCGGCGGCGACGGCGATCGAAGAGCTGATGCGCTACCTCGCTCACGCCACTCGCCGCGACCTCGACGTGCCGACCCTCTACGCCGCTACCGGATCGCTCGCTCACGCCACGCAGATCAGCGAGCAGGTGCTCACCCAGCTCGCCAACTCCTGCGTCGCCGTCTCCGGCCGCGCCGATCTGCGCCACGACGTCGCCGACGCCGATCCGTCCAGTGCGGCGCTGATCGCCGCCGACGAACTCGGCGTCGAGGCGAGCCGGGACGTACGTAGCCTGCGCCGGCTACTCGACCAGGCGCAGCAGCAGCTCGCTCACCTGTACGTGACGGGAGACGACGAATGAGCCGTGCCATCGCGATCGCGCTGCAGAAAGGTGGTGTCGGCAAGACGACCACCACGATCAACCTCGGCGCGCAGCTGGCCGCTCTCGGCCGCAAAGTCTTGTTGATCGACATGGACCAGCAGGCGCACACGACCAAGGGCCTGGGCATCACCCTCGGCGCTGATGACGCGACCATGTTCGAGGTGCTGCACCCTGACCGCGAGATGCGCGTCCCGCTGGCCGAGATCATCCGGCCCACCGCGTTCGGCGTGGATGTCGCTCCGGCGCACCTGGCTATGCGCAGGCACGAGCGCAGCGGCCTCGGATCGGGCGGGCAGCTGCGTCTCGCGCGCCAGCTCGACGAGCTCGAGGGCTACGACTACGTGCTGTTGGACTGCCCGCCGGCACTCGGCGAGCTGACCGCGGCCGCGCTCGCCGCAGCCGATGACGTGCTCGCGGTCCTCAAGGCCGGTTCCGATGAGGTCGACGGCCTGATCGAGCTGGGCAACTCGGTCGGCGACGCACAGGAGACGTTCAACGCCGATCTCGATATCCGGTACGTGCTGCTGACCGACTTCGACGGACAGCCCGTCGCCTCGCGCAACGTGCGTGACCTCCTGCTGCGCGACTGGGGCGAATGGAACAACGGCGGGGCCTACCTGGGCGAGATCCCGCACACGGTCCGCGTGGTGGAAGCCAAGGGCCTGCAAATACCGATCCACGTCCACGCCCCCACCTCCAGCGCCGCGGTCGCCTACAAGGACGCGGCCCTCCGACTCGACGAGAGGATCAACGCATCATGAACGCCGCCCGAGCCACAGGCCTCCCGATCGAAAGCAGCCGCGCCGCACGACGCGAGGAAGCTGCCCGGCTCAAGGCCGAGCAGGACGCTGCCGACACCGCGCGGGCAGCGACCACCGCGCCCGCGGCGCCGCAACCGTCAACTGATCCGCTCCCGGCCGCGCCGACGATCGCGATCCCGATGAAGAAGCGCGGCGACAAGCGCCCGTTCTCGACGCAGCTGCGAGTCGAGACCACGCTGCGTCTGGCGTGGCTGGTGGAGCAGGGCGGCGTACTGACCGACACCGTCGACGCTGCCATCACGGCCTATCTGGATGCCGCAGGCGTTCCTCGGCCGGGCCCGGACGGGACCATGCCGAACGCCCGCTGATCACCTCACACTCTCCCAGGCCGGGCCGCCAACACGACCCGGCCTGAGTGCTGTCCAGGAACGCGTACGAGCACCGGTGTCCGATATTCGGGGCTTGTTCGACGGCTTGCCGCATACCCTCGGGCACATGCCCAGGTACACCGATGAGTGGTACCGCCAGATGACCCGGCTCCCTCGCCTTCTCGATAGTCATCTCGGCGGCCTGCTCATCGAGCGCCAGTATCGCGGTCCAGATGAGGGCTGGTATTTGTGCTGGTGGCCGGATGGTCCGACCGTCGAGCACATGTACGCCATCGTCCACGAGTTCGCCCCCGTAGTTGCCAAATACCTGCGCTACCGCCGTGGTTGGTCCGACATCGGACAGGCCACCTCATTACTGCTGTGGCTCGATGCCGACCCCGCTCGTGCCCTGAAGTCGTCAGCCCGCAAATTGATCGAGAAGGCTGGCGACGAGGTGAGCTGGCCGGAGCGAGCCGAGCGAATTTGGCGCGATCGGGCCTATCGACTGCTCGACCGCACCGGCGCAGGAGTTCTTCTCCCAGCAGCTGCCGAAGAACTGACCGAACGTATTCGTGCGGTCGGTTGGACCGAAACACTGGCTTGGTTGGACGAGTACCACCCGACATCACAGTCTGCACACCAGCCGAGCGAACCTCCGATAGCACCTCAATAACTGGTGTGGATGCTGTTCTGTTGCGGTAGACCTACCTGCCGCCGGATCCGCGCCAACCCCTCTCTGGGAGGCCTGGCCCCCGCCGAGGGCGGGGGTCCTGGGGGCTGGCCCCCGGTAGCAGCCCCCGGCTGCTCAGCTCTTCCGTAGTGGAGCCGTGGCTGTAGTGCGTGGTGGGTGGTGTCTCTCCGGTCAGCCTGGGCATCTTCGATCACCCGGGTGCCGGGTGTCCAGGGTGGCGCTTGCGCCATCGGCTTGCCGACGCCGTAGGCGCCCTGGATACCCGGCACCCGGGTGATAGGCCCGTCTTGGCTGACCGGAGAGGCACCGCCCGCCACACCCGGCGGAAAGCAGGCGCGAGCGCAGCTCGCGGTACCCCCGACCTGGCGGAACTCGCGCCGCTCGACCTCCGCTGATGCCTGAGCCAGCGCACCACGTGCACGACGTCACACGCGCCCTACGAAGCTGTCCAGCTACCGAGCCGCGAACTCAGTAGACCGCAGCGCAGACACCATGAATCAACCCCTGGAAGCGGCGCCGCAGGCGACGGAACGTCTACCAACGCAACCACCATGCCAACGCACCGATACCCACCCAACGCAACCCACACAATCTTTTTTCTTTTCTCATTCTCACCAAATACATCCCCTCACCTACCCACCCAACTCCCTCCCACCCACCCACCTTGGAGATCAAATGCGCACGCAGTGTGTATTTGATCTCCAAGGTGGGTGGGTGGGAGGGACCACCACGAAAACCCAGCTCAGGGCATGCATTTGGTGAGAATGAGGATCGCGCAGCGATCATGATCTTTTTTCATGACTTCTTCTCGACCACTTCAACACCAACACCGCGACCAGCCACCGCCCTGACCTGGGCCGATCTTGATCGGCCCGGCCTCGGACAGACGCCGGCCGAAGGCCTGCGGCCCGCTCCCTCAGCGGTGTCAGTGTGGAACGCCGTCACGACCGCATCAAGGGCGCCTGCGGCGTCGGCAAGCCGATGGCGCAAGCGCCACCCTTGACCCGGTCGCGCCGCCGCTCCGCTTCGCTGATGGAGGGAGCGGGCAAAGGAACGGTTACAGGGCAGGGCGCACGCAAAGACCCCCGACCGGCGAACAGCCGATCGGGGGTCTTTGGGGGTTCTGAGCTGCGGTTATGCGGCTGGGGGCTGGTAGCCCTTCGCCTGGTACTCGCGGGCGCCCTTGATCTTGGGATCGGGGCCGACGTAGAGCAGGCCGAGGATCTGGCCGCCCAGCTCGATCTTGCCCGCTCCGGAGGCCTGCACCGCGGCCCGGATGGCCTTCTGGACGTCGCGGTCCAGGTAGAGCGCGCGCATGCCGTCGTCGTCATCGTCGACGGCCTGGTCGGTCTGCACCAGCAGCACCGAGTCGTAGACGGGCTGGCCGGACTCGGCCGGGGTGGGCTTGCGGTTGACCCAGTACAGCAGCTCGCCGGTCTCGCGGTGGCGGCGGTGACGGCGCTCGACGGAGACGATCTCGCCGGTCAGCTGGTCGCCGGGCTTGGCGCCCGAGCCGAACGCCGATCGGGCGTCGGAGCCCATCAGGTTGGCGTTGATGAAGTCCAGGTCGGTCATGGCGGTCATGATTGCTACTCCTTGGTTATCAGTTGGCTCCGGCGATCAGCCGGAGAGTCTGTGCGGCGGACTCTTCCGCCGGCGGGCGCAGTCGCTTGATGTGGCGTGCGACAGTGCTGTGGTGCACGCCGATCTCGGTGGCGATCTCGCGGGCCGATTTGCCCGCGTCCAGCAGCGCGAGGATCTGGTTGTCGCGCGAGGCTGTCGCGTCGGTGTCGC
>NZ_JADLQN010000017.1 GCF_015477835.1 Nocardia higoensis
AGGAAACGCTATGATAACGTTACACGTTACCGGGAACTAGTTCCCGGTAACGTGTAACGTTATCATAGCGTTTCCTGAAACGTTTCCTGTATCATGTATCCGGTATTCTGTCAACCTCTTCTCCTCTCGGGTTTTCGCTCTGGCCTGCGGATTTCGGTCTAGCCGGGGGCTCTGTCTCTCTCTCATGATTCCAGTATACACACATGTCCACAGGGTTTACAACCCATTTTGGCACATTTTCTTGTAATTCTGTGATGCAACGCTCTGACCTGCACATATTCCGGGTGACGCTTTCGTTTTCCGGTGTGTCACGCTACCGACTATGGCAGATTCGGAGATTTTCCGGTGCATTTCCTGTTGTCTTTCCTGTAAACCTGTAATAGGATGGTGGTACACCAACCGATCGAGGGGAGATCGACATGACCGACCAGACCACCACCGACACCGCCGCTCCCGAGCGCGAAGAGTACGACACCGAGACCTTCGGCGTCGGCGAGCCGTGCGGGGTGTGCATCTTCCCGGTAGGGCCGGGCGAGATCTGCGGGAACGTCGTCTACGCCAACACCGCCAAGGGCAGGCTGCCGAAGTACTGCGGCCAGGAAGGGCAAGCTGAGTGGCAGACCCAGCACGGCACCGAGGGCAACGTCCGCCACAAGTCCGACCTTGCCGGGTACCCGCGCCGCCAGCTCAAGATGACCAAGGAAGAAGTGCAGGCCCTGGCCGACGCCGAGACCGCGCGGCGCGGCATCACGCGGCGGCTCAAGACCGACGCGGCACCGGTGAACGCGGCGGCCGAGACCGACGCGGCCCCGGTCGCGCCGCTGGCCGATCTCGGGCAGGCCCTGCCGGACTCGCCCATCGACGCCCTGGCCGAGCTGGCGCGACTGATCGCCGGGCGGGTGGTCGCGGCCCGCGCCGAGATGGACGACGTACGCACCACCGCCGAGCGCCGCGCGGCCGAGATCGAGGCCGAAGGCACCGCGTTGATCGAGGGACTGGAACGTGAGCGCGCCGAGCTGGAGGCCGACCGCGCCGAAGCGCAGGCCGTCACCACCCGCGCCCAGGGCGAGATCCGTGCCGCCGAAGATGCGCGCCTGCGCGCCGAAGGCGAACTGACCTCGGCGCAGCGCCGGATCGCGGAACTGGAACGGGCGCTGGCCGACGCCGACGCGCGCCGGGTCGCCGAAGTTGAGGAAGTGCGCCGCTTCGAACGCGAGGAGTTCCGGCGCACCATGCGCGAATTCGCGGCCACCGTGCGCGGCGACGAACCGGCCACGGTGGCGGCGCGTGAACTGCCGGAGGTCACCGACGACGCGGTGAAGACGATGGCGGCGCGGGTCGAGGCCGGGCACGTCACGCGGCGAAAGGCCAAGTGGCACTTGGCGAATGCCGCAGCGAACCGGGCGGCGGCGCGGGTGCTCGATCACATGGACGCGGCGGGGTATCTGCACATCGTCGGCGACACCGACCCGGAGTTGGTCACGCTCAGCGCGAGCGGGCAGACCCTCACCCCTTGAGCGTATGAGCGCATACGCGTAAAGGCCCCGCCGGAATCCGGCGGGGCCTTTACGTTCGGGGCTGGCTACATGCGGGCGCGGATCTCCTCGACCGCTTCGACCGACATGCCCGCGGCCTGCGCGATCACCGCCGTGCGCGTGTGGGTGCGCAGCGCCTTGCGGATCAGCGCATCGCGGGTTATGGAGGCGTTGGCGATGATGTCGGCCTGATCGGCTATCTCATCGACAAGCCTGGAGCTGTAGGGCGTCAGGCGAGTACTGCGCTCGGCCCAGGGGAACCGATGGTGACAGCCAGCGCACACAAAATCGTCGGGGCTGCCCTTCTTCCGGAAGGCGTCCGCGTAGCAGTGCGGGCACTCGCAACTGTCCAGACTGTCCAGATCATCGGTCGGGTCGTCCATCTCGCCGCCCCAGGTGGTGTTCTGGTTCATCAGGCGTTCTCCTCGCTCGTGGTGGAAGGCCGCTCGTCGGCCGGGGTGGCGTGCAGGATCATGTCGGCATAATGCTCCGACGACCAGGAGTGCACCCAGACCATGACACCGACCATCACCGGGGCGATGGCGAACTTGGCCGCAGTGCCGTAGTCCCCGGCGCCCAGGTGCGGGCCGGTGTTCAAAGTGATGGTCAGCGCCAGCAATGCCAGCTCCGCAGCCGTGGCCCGGGCGCGCTTCACCTCACGGCCTTCGCGGCTGGCGTCGGTGATGGTGAGCATGATCGCGATCAGCGGTATCGAGATCATCGCCTCCAGCCCGTAGGACAGCCAATAGAGCGGGTTGCTCAGGTCGTCATCGGGCACCAGGTTGGACTGGACGTTGTAGCCCGACCAGATCATGCCGATGACCACGGCCACCAGCAGCGCGCGGCCGATCAGCTCCGAGCGGCGGTAGAGCATCGTCAGGCGGGCGTCGGGGCTGGCCAGGCGGCGGCGCTTGGCGACCGCGCGGCGATGCCAGCGGCCATCGCGGGACTCCGCGCGGGCCTCGGCCTCGATGTCCTTGCGTTCGCGCTCCAGCCGCCGCAGCTTGGCCTCGGCGCTGGCCTGGCGGATCTGGCGGTCGATCTCGCGCTCGCGCTCGGCCAGTGCGCGTTCGGCGTCGATCTCCTCCGCGCTCAGCGCCTCGAACAGCGCCGCGTCCCGGTCGTACTTCAGCCGGGCGCGCGCCTTGGCGACCTGCGCCGCGAGTTCGGGGGCCTCGTCGGTGTGCACTGCGGGGCCGGAATCGGAGTGCACACCGGTGCCGGTGTGCACTCCGGCGGAGTGTTCGTCGAGTGCACGTTCCGGCCGATGGTCGGCGGGGGTGTGCACGACCGGCGCGGCGGCAGTGTCGATCGAGTGCACGCCCATGTGCATGTCCTCGGTGGTGTCGGCGGGTGTGGTCGGGGTGGTGCGGGTGTGCACACGGGCCGGGCGGGCGGTTTCGGCGCGGTGCGGGCCGGGCTCGGCGTTCCAGTCCTTGACCACCCGCGCGATGTAGGTGGGGCTGATGTCGGTCACGCCGCGATCGGCCAGCCAGTGCCGCACCTGCGCTGGCCTGGGGTTTTCCAGCGCGCCGCACGCGAACCGGATCTGGCGGCCCTTATCGGGGGCCATCGCGGCCAGCGCGGCGGCATCGGCGTCGGTGCGGGCGGGGCGGCGGCGCGGGGTGGCGTCGGACTCCTCGGCCGGGGCCGGGGCGGTCTCGGCCGAGTGCGCGTCGGAGTGCACGTCTTGTGCACGCTCGGCCGCAGTGTTGTGCACGTCCTCGGCGGGCTCGGCCGGGGCAGTGTTCGAGTTGTGCACTCCCTCGCCAAGGTTCTCGGTGTCGGAGTGCATCACCGGGTGCCGGTCGGCGGTGGGCAGTGTGTACACAGCAGCAGTGTGCACGCCGGGGGTGGTGGTGTGCACGTCGTCGGTGTTGTGCACTGTGTTGTGCACTGTGGGTTCGGTGGTGGTCATGGTGTTCTCCTGTGCAGTGTCTATGCTTGTGCGCGCATGAGCTTGTGCGCGTGTGCGCGCATGAGTTGGGGTGTGGGTGGGCAGCACTGCCCTGGCGGGGTGTGTCAGTTGCCCTGTGCCTTCTTCTCCAGCTGGGCCTTGAGCCGGTGGTACTGCTGGCGGTGGTTGTCGTTGCAGTACAGCGCCCGGCGACCGCCCTTCGTCTGCGTCAGCGGGTCACCGCAGAACCGGCAGCGGCCGGGCTCCTCGTCGGGCAACTGATCGACCAGCGCGGTTTCGGTGTCGGGGCGCAGCTCGACGACGTTGGATTTGGCCGGCGCTTTCTCCACGCTCGGCGGGGCGGGCAGCACGGGGCGCGGGGCATCGGCCGGGCGGCCGAACTCGTTCACCAGGGCGGTGATGTGGGAGTCCTCGACCCGGAAGAAGCGGGCGCGAATGGCCATGCCGCCCGCTTCCGGGCTGTCGATGTAGACCGTGCCCTGCTCGTCGGTGCCGATATCGGTGGCCGCGACACCACGCTCCTTGGCGCCGAAGCCGAACACCATCGTCTGCTGCTGGTCCGACGCCTGACGCAGGCCGACCATCGTCGGGAACATATCCCTGAGCAGGTCGAAAAGGTCCTTCGCGGCGTTCTGGGTCGCGACGATGATCGTGATGCCGAACGATCGTGCGCGGCTGAGCAGGCTCAGCAGCAGACGCAGGACGTACTTGCCGACCGTGAGGGTTTCCTCTTTCACCGACCCGTCGAGCTGGATCAGCGGCCGGGTGATTTTGAAGTCCGCCGAGATCTTCAGCAGATCGAGGATTTCGTCGATCATCAGCACTATCTGCGGATCACCTGGGCGCGGTTCGAAATCGCGGATCGGCTGGCCGGTGCGCATGGCAGGCTCGCGGCGCGGGGTGGCCCGCCCCATCATCCGGTGCACCAGCAGCTCCAGCACGGAGATGGCGTCGAGCACCTCCCAGACGAACTGTGCGAACAGCCGGTCGCCCGCGGCCATTTCGGACCCGAACTTGAGGTCGATCACGTAGAGCTCCACACGACCGGCCTTGATGTCCGGTGCCAGCGCCGCGATGATCGCCCACAACACACCGGACTTGCCCGAACCGGTCAGGCCCGCCAGGAACAGGTGATTGCTCCAGATCCGCATCCGGTAGTAGTTGCCGTCCTCCTGCATACCGACCTTCAGCGCCTTGAGCGGCACCGGCGACGGCTCCGGCCGGGGCAGACGAATAGTCCGGGCCAGCGGATTGCGCACCCGCAGCTCGATCACAACGACATGCCCCTGTGCCATGACCACCTGCACACGCGGCACATGCAGGCTGGAGGCGATGACGGGCAGGCGATTACGCACGTGGTCGGCCGAGTAGCCCTCCGGCAGCGCCAGCCGGATGCGTGCGCCGACCGGCGAGAGCCGGATGCCTTGATCGGGGGCGTGTCCCGCGTCCTGGCCGGGCAGCAACTGCGGCCACGTCCCCGGGAACCACTGCGCCGGATTCGGCGGCAGACCGATAGCCACCTGCGGATGCGTCCACATCAGCGACGCTGCAAGCGGATTCGCCAGCAGATCCAGCGCGTAGTGCACTTCCGGCGGGAAGGTGTCGCGGAACTCGCGCCATTCCCGCCAGGCCCGCTCGGCCGCGCGGCGCTGTGCCCGCTTGCCGTTGACCTTCTCCGCGACGAACAGACCGACACCGGTCCCGGTCAGTGCCACCAGTCCCCCCGGCCCGGTCCAGCCGGGATAGCCCATGTTCTCCATCGTCTTGTAGGCGACGAGTCCACCGAATGCCATCACGCCACCGCCTGCTGCCAGCGAGACGAGCACCAGGTCCGCGCTGGGACCGTTGCCGTGGTTGTTGCCCATACGATTCCTCCCCTCACCCCGAACCGCTGTCGCAGCGGCAGGGATCGGCCCTCATTCTCTCTCTGGGGGCAGACACGCGCCCAGACGATTTGCAGCCGCAGACCCGACAGACGCACCGCGACCTGCTCACCCGGCGTGCGCTGCTGCTGGCCCGGCAACGGCATCGGCACCACCTGCGGCTGTTCCTGCGGCAGGAACAACGGCAGCGGATGCGGCTGCGGCGCAGGAAGCGCCAGCATCGGCCGCTGCGGCACCGGGCGCCGGTTGAACACGATCACCACGTCACGGTGCGGCACTGCGCCGAAACCGACCCGCGCCGAGACCGCGCCGAACTCCGCAGCCAGTGCCGCCGATCGGGCGTGCCACTGCTCAGCGGTCTGGCCCGGCAGCATCCGCACCGTCACCGTGTCCTCATCACCGTGGCGGACCACCGACACGATGCGCGGCACCGCGATCTTCTCGCCCTGGCGCTCGGTCAGCCCCAAGTCGTCGACCACCCGCGCCCAGCGCCTCCGATAGACCCAGAACGCATGCGCGGCAGCGAGCATCGCCACCCGCAGGATCCGCACCGCGATCATCAGCACCCCGATCGCGATCAGCGCGCCACCGACACCGGCCGCGACCGGCATCGCCAGATCCCCGGCCGTCTGGGCATACGAAGCCAGCCGGTCGAACGAGAGGTTCCCGGTGCACGCGGTCAACGCGCCCGCGGTAAGCAGCAGCATCCCCACGCACTCGGCAGTGTCGCGGCTGGTCCATTCCTCGCGGTTGCTCATCGCACACCACCAATCAGGGCCTGGTCGATAGCACCAGTCCACGCCGTGGCGGCGGTGGTCAGAACGGACGAACGCCCGGATACTTCTCCCGACCAGTTGAGGCCGGCCGAATTGGCTACTCGGCTGCGGAAGTCTTCGCGATGGCTGCGCGCAGTTCCCGCAGATCGACCAGCCCGGCAGTCCATGCCGCCGCGAGCGTCTGCAAGACGTCCTGCTGTCGGACGAACTCCGATTCGAGCTTCTCCCGGAACGCGGTCGCGGTGCTCTCCTCCAGTCGGAACGAGAACTGCTGCTGCTTGCTTCGAGGCGTGCCGGTCATAGGGACCATGTTCCCACGTGGTACCAGATGCTGTTTCTGCTGTACCGGGGCTGTTCTCACGTCCTCGCCTTTCATGTGCGTTCATCTCTCTCTTCCCTCCAATGGTGCTACCATCTACATCAGATGCTACCAAATACATCACTTGGTAGCATCTGATAGAGAAAAGGAGAAGCGGATGATCCCGTACCTGCTGACCGAGAAGGGCCGAAAGGCCAAGACCCGCACACTCGGTTACCACCCCATGACCGACGATTGGCGCATCAGCCCATGGGACTGCGCCGACCCCGGCGCGCTCACCCCGGCCGAAGCCGCGAACGTGCTGACCACACACGGCGATTGCGGCCCCTCGTGCCGAATCTCGGTGACCGCCCGCAAGGTCCGCGCCCGCCTGATCGACGCGCCCACCGTCCGCACCAGCGCCTTCCGCCGGGTGCTCAACCGCTGAACAGAAGAGGCACCGGCCAGTTCGTACCTGGCCGGTGCCTCTTTCTGATCATGCCTGATTGGAACGCCATGCACATCTACCCGTGGGGGTGCGCCCCAGCGCATCTACGGACCCGGCGGCAACTCGCCGCGGCCGGACTGCGGCCCAATGGCCAAGACATCGCCGCCCGGCTGGAACGGCCGCGCCGACGTGGCCGGGCACCGCTGGTCGCCTACCTCTACGACATCGACCGCGCTGTCCCCAAGCGCACACCGACCCCGGCCCAGCTCGCCGCACTCGCCAAAGCGACCCGAGAACGCCAGCTCCGGGCCGCCGAACGTCGCGGCATCAACCGCGCCGCACTGCTCACCGACACCGACCCCGGCCCGGCCTGGGCCGCATAGAAAGGACCATCACCATGTCCGAAGGCAAGATCCCGATGACCATCACCGGCAACCTGACCGCCGACCCCGAACTCCGCTTCACCCCGAACGGCGTCGCGGTCGCGAACTTCACCGTCGCCTCCACCCCGCGCGTGTACGACAAAGCCACCAACCAGTGGAAGGACGGCGAAACGCTGTTCATGCGCTGCGTGGTCTGGCGCGAGATGGCCGAGAACATCACCGAATCACTGACCAAGGGCGCGCGCGTGGTGGTCACCGGCATTCTGCGCCAACGCAACTGGACCGACGACAACGACCAGAAGCGCACAACCTACGAACTCGACGCCGAAGAAGTCGCAGCCTCGATGCGCTTCGCCCAGCTCACCATCAAACGCATCGCCCGCGACCGCAACGCGGCGTGAATAACGGCCCGATTTCGGGCCAGGGCGCGTGTCGGTTCGGTAAATCCGGCCCGGACCGGCAAGAGTGTCCACCAACGGAAAAACCCGCTCCCCCATTTTTGTCCGGTTACCAGCCGGATGGGGGAGCGGGCCAAGTAAGGGCGGAGCCTCGCGAACAAGGGTAGCAGGGTGTACATACACCCCACCTCACACGCTGCCCGGCGTTTCGCGAGGCGTCGCCCCCTGAGCCACATGAGGGGCAGATGAGCACACCCGTATCCCACGAACCCGCCGACGACGACGCCACCGCCGACGACAACGTGGTCCAGCTCGACGACAGGCGAACCGCTCGCGGCGCTGGACCCGATGACCTCACGTTCTTCTCCGGCGGCAACCGCTACAAGCTCAACCGGAAATCCGGTGTGATCGCCAAGACCAGCCAGACCAAAGACGGCGAGACCACCAAGCGAGCCGTTCTCCCATTCGTCCCCGAGGTCCATGAGGTCATGGTCGATCTCGATGAGGACGACCTCCAGGACCGCAAGCTCTACACGGTCTCGGTCGGCGACGAACAGACCCGGGTCACCCACCGCCAGGTGCTGACCGGCGACGTGTGGGCCGAATTCCCGGTCTCCGGTGTCGCATCCCGCGGCATGGTGAACGTTTTGGCCGATGCCGTGCTCCGGCTGGCCGAAGACCACCCCGTCACCCCCCTGCACCGGCACACCGGATGGATCGAGAAGGACAGCCGCCCGGTGTATCTGACCGGCGGCACATGCATCGGCGCGGACGGACCGGTCCCCGGCTTCTCGCTCGAACTCGGTGACCGGATCGGGAAATACGCCCTGCCCGACCCCCCCACCGGGGACGCCGAGCGCGACGCCGTGCGGGCCTCGCTGGAGCTGCTGAACCTGGCACCGGCAGAAGTGATGTGGCCGCTACTGCTGATGACCTATCTCCCGGTCATGGAGCTGTGCGCGCCACGGCCGGACTTCCTCGGCGTGCTCTACGGACCGTCCGACTCCTGCAAGTCCGTGCTGGCCGGGATCGGCCTGTCTCACTACAGCCCGCGCAGTCTGCTGGACACGTTCCCGCAGAACTTCAGCTCTACCCGGGTGAGTCTCGAGACCTATGCCTATGGCGCGAAGAACACGCTTCAGGTCATCGACGACGCGCACCCCGCCTCCAACCGCAAAGAGCAAACCGACATCCTCGACAAGTTCGAATACCTGGCGCGCACAGCGGCCAACGGCTCGGCCCGGGGTCGCGGCTCCCGCAGCGGCGGGGACCGCCGGGACCGCCCGCCGCGCGGGTTCGCCTTGGTCACCGCTGAACTGAAGTTCAAGGTGCCGTCTGCGGAGAACCGCTCGTTCGTCGTCGGTGTCCAGAAAGGGCAGGTCGACAAGACCCAGCTCAACCACATCGGCGCCCAAGCCGAAGCCGGTGTCTACGCCACGGCCATGGCCGGATTCGTCCGTCACCTCGCCCGGAAGTTCGAGGCCGGGGAACTCGACGGTCAGCGCAAACGGTGGGCCGAACTGCGCGGTGAACTCGTGGCCGAAGGTCGCGGACGTTCCGCCAGCCACCTGGCGCACCTGCTGCTCACTGCCGAAACGCTGCTCAGCTACGCCTGGAGCATCGAAGCCATCGACACCGAACAAGCCGAATCCCTCTACCACGACGTTGATGCCGCGCTGGTCGGTGTCGATGCCGCAGCCGCGGCCAGCCGGATCGACATCGACCCAACCACCCGTTGGGTGGAACTGCTGCGTGAGGCGCTGGACTCCAAGCAAGCTCACATCGAATCCATGGACGGCGACATTCCCCCGAGCGCGGCGAGCTGGGGGTGGGAAGCCCTCGGCGAGACCGGGGCGATTCGGCGGGGCCTCATGATCGGCAACATCTCCGACGACGGGCGCACGCTGTACCTCATCCCCAAGGCCACGCACGAACTGCTGACCAAGCTGGCCGGGGCCGATGGCTTCGGACTCGACGACCGGGCGCTCAACGACAGGCTTGGCGAAGCGGGCGTGATTCACAGCCAGGCCGAAGAGGGACAGATGCGGCGCACCATCAAAACCCGGATCGGGAACGCCCGGCCCCGGCGGCTGCACGTGAGTGTTTCGGTGCTGGAAAACGGCCCGGCCCCTGTGCGGCCCCTGTCCGATTCTGGCAAAGGGGCCGGGAAAGGGGCCGGATTTCAAGGCCCTGACCAGCGCGAACGCGGCGCGGCCCCGGTGGCCCCTGTGGCCCCTGTAAAAAACGCACTCTCTGCAAAAAAGGGGGACAGCGTCCATCGGTCGTTCATCAGTGATCGGGTGGCCGCCGCGCTGACCGAAGCTGGCGGGGACCGGGCCGCAGCGGCTCAGGCGCTGATCGCCAGGGCCATCCCGGACGCCATGGACCTGTTCGACGCCACCCGCGCCGGTGCCCGCTACGACCACACCGCCCACCCCGCCGAGCCCGACATTCTGCGCAAGCCTGCCAAGGGTGCCGCGAACGCCATCTGGGAGGCGCGGCCCAAGTGGACCAACCCCCGCACTCCGGCTGATGCCGAAATCCAGCCGCTGGACGTCAACGCCGCCTACCTGTCCGCGATGACCACCCACCTGCCAATCGGGGCGCTTCAGCACGACGACAGCGGCACATTCGACCCGAAGCGCTCCGGGGTCTACGAGATCACCCCCGGACCCTGGGACCACGACGGGCTGCCCAACCCGCTGGGTTCCCGCGACATGCCAGGGCGGGTGTGGGTGACCCGCCCGACGCTCCAACTGCTGACCGATCTGTCCACTGGCCGCTACGGCGCGCTGTGCCCGGCCCCGGTGATCCACCAGTCCTGGACCAGCGGTTCGAGCGAGGCCCTGCTGCGGCCCCTCAAGGAGACCTTGCGCGACGCCCGGGCCGACGCCATCGACAGCGGTGACGAGGTAGCCCTGACCTACATCAAGGCCATGTACTCGAAGTTCGTGTCCACGATGGCCAAGTCCAGCCGGTACAACCACGACCTTGAGCGCACAGACTGGGGCCACATCATCCGGGCACAGGCTCATGCGAACCTGTGGCGGCGGGCGCACAAGGCCCACACCGCCGGGCTGTGGGTGCACCGGCTCACCGGCGTGGACGAGCTGCACGTGGCCGGTGACTGGCGGCAGGTCTGGCCCGAGGGCCGGGGCCTGGGCCAGATGAAGCCCAAGGGTGACACCTACCGCGCCGAATCGGGGCTGTGATGGGCGGAAAGATCACCGGCGGACTCGGCGCATCAGGCATCCCCGGCGGAAAGGCCATCGCCGAACGGCTCACCGAACTCGCTCATGGGGTCAAGTCGCCGGTCGATACCGACCGCGGCTTGGCCGCCCGCCTGCGGTACCTGACCAAATCCTCAGCCGGATACGACGCCATGACCGCGGCCGGGATCGACGTCACCCCCCGCACCCTCATGTCCTGGCTGGCAGAGGAGCGCACCCCGAACCGGGCCAACCTGGCGAAGATCGACGCCGCCTATACCGACCTGCACAACCGGAACATGGCCGCCTCGCTGAAAAAGCGGCTCGACAACAGCGGGCGCGGCACCCGGATCGAGATCCATCCCGTCGACCAGACCGCCGTGCTGCCAGGACATCAGCGCGAACTCCAGATCAGAAAGGTGAACATCCGCCCGCCCGACTGGGGTCAGCTGGTCGACCAGTGGGCCGCAGGCGACATCGACGCCATGAACGACACCTGGCAAGTCCTCGCCGCCGACTCCCTCGGCACCGACTGGAACGCCTACAACGTGGTGGACCACATCGGTTTCGGAGCCTGACCAACCGCTCAACGATCCCCGGCGTGCGAGAGCGCGCCGGGGATCACTTCTCTCTGCCTGCTGGATACTGTTATGAGCACATTCGCTCATGCGCGCACTCGCGCGCTATCGACCCTGGGGCAGGCTCATGGAATTGACCGTAGGCAACCTCAAAGGTGGGGTGGGCAAGACCATCACCTCCGTGCACCTGGCGCACGCCCTGGCCCAGGACGGCCGCACCCTACTGATCAACACCGACCCGCAGCGCACCGCCGCGAAATGGGCCGAGATGGCCATGGCGCGCGACGGCTGGCCCGAAGACTGCGTGGTGATCACCCTGACCAACGCCAAGACCCTGGTCCGCCAGGTCAAAGCCATGCGCCGCGACTACGACCACATCATCATCGACACCCCGCCGAGCCGGAACCCCGACAACCTCACCACCCCCGAATCCGAAATCCTCACCGCCGCGATCATGGCCACCGGGCACCTACTGGTGCCGACCTCACCAGCGACCGGAGAGCTGGCCGAGATCCGCGACACGTTCACCCTCGCGACCCAAGTGGACCTGCTGCGGCCGGTGCTGGCATCGGTGCTGTTGCTCGACGTAGACCTGCGATCCAAGGCCGATCGGCAGTACGCCCGCGAGATCCTGGAGGAATTCGACTTCCCCGTGCTGCGGGCACAGGTTCCCTCACGCAACAGCCTCAAGCACTCGTTCGGCACTCTCCCCGATGTGAGCGGACCGTATGCCGATGTGCTCGCCGAAATTCTCGACAACCACGCCAACTGGGATGGGGAATGACCATGGCACGAACCAGCGGACGGCCCAGCGGGCGCGGAAAAGGCAGCAGCGACAGCGCGGCCGGGGTGATGAAAGACCTCTTCGACACCAAAGTGCCGGCCGAATCCGCCGACGAACCCGAGATCGACGAGCGACCGGCCATGCGGCGGCGCTCGGACAAGAAGAAGGTCCAAGGCATCAACTGGGATCTGGACCTACTTCTCTACTCCCGCGACGCCGTGATCCGGCTGGGGCGCACCTATCCTGAAGAAGACATCAGCTCCCTGGCCTCACTCGTCGATGTCTCGGTCCGGGAGAAGCTGGCGGCCCTGGAACGCAAATACAATGGCGGACGGCCGTTCCCGCCC
Organism: Nocardia higoensis; assembly: GCF_015477835.1. Classification (NCBI taxonomy): domain Bacteria; kingdom Bacillati; phylum Actinomycetota; class Actinomycetes; order Mycobacteriales; family Nocardiaceae; genus Nocardia; species Nocardia higoensis. The sequence goes on from NZ_JADLQN010000017.1 coordinate 12,558, forward strand.
ATCTGACCCCGGAGAGGTCAGTTCATCTGACCTCTCGCCTCATACAGTGCGGCCAGCCGGAACACCTGGTCCTCATCGGTCAGATCCCGGCTACGGCGCTGGCGGGCCTCGATATCGGTGCGCAGGATCTCCAGAATCAGCCCACGGTAGGACCGGAACGCACCGACATGAGCGGACACCGGAAACGGCTCACCCCACAGCCGGGGTTTCGGCACCTGCACCACATCCCAGACCACCAAATGCATCACCCGATCATATTTCCTGGAATCAATTCCTGTAGAGCTTGTTCCCTCAGTCGGATTCGCCGATTCATCGGCGAATCATGTTCGCCGCCAACGGCTTTCGGCCTACGGCCGATAGGGGGTAGCTGGGTTGCGTTGTCACAGAACAGTTTTCAGCCGCGAAGCGGCTGCGCGGCGGGCCTCCGCAGGAGACCTGCGCGC
>NZ_JADLQN010000018.1 GCF_015477835.1 Nocardia higoensis
CCTTCCAAGCTGATGGTGCGGGTTCGATTCCCGTCGCCCGCTCAACACCGGCTCGACGCCGACCGATCGCAGGTCAAGCGCAGATTCGGCCAGACACGACGAAACCCGGGCAGCCTCACAACTGGCCGGGTTTCGGTTTTTCGTGCCACACACATGCCACTACGCGCCTGGTCGGCCTTCCCGGTACTGCTCGGCCAGCCGGGACAGATCATCCGCGATCCGGCGTTCGGCGTCGTCGGTAGCGCGCTGGTAGATCAGGGCCGCCCGCATATCGTCGTGCCCCATCCGCGCCATGAGATCGCGGGTCGACATGCCCGCCTTGGACGCCCAGAGGTTCCCGGCGTGCCGCAGGTCGTGGAAGTGGATACCGGATACCCCCGCCACCTTGACGGCCTTGCTCCAGTCGGCCAACTTGGCGAAGTTGGAGCGGCGCAGCGGCCCACCCTTGACGCCGGAGAACACGTAGGCGTCGCCCGCGGACGCGACGAACTCGTCCAGGTGCGCCAGCACGTCAGGGCGGATCGCCTCCGGCACGGTCAGAGTCCGGACCCCGGCCCGCGATTTCGGGGGAGCCACCACCAGACCTTCACCACGGACTTCCACCAGCGATTTGCTGATGCGCACCGACACGGCGCCCTCGGTGAAGTCCGCCCGAGTCAGGGCGCTGACCTCGCCCCAGCGCAGCGAACAGAACGCCGTCAGCAGAATCAGCACCCGGAACCGCGCCGGAACCGCCCGCGACAATGCGAATACCTGCGCCACGGTCAGCACCGGACGTTCCGGGCTGCTCTCCTTGTCCGCACCACGGACCCGGCACGGATTACGCGGAATGATCTTGTCCTCATCCACCGCAGTGTTCAGCGCCGCCCGGATCAGGCGGTAGGTCTTGGCAGTCACCATCTCCGAGGCACCAGCATCGAGGCGGCCCGAACGCCACTGCCGAATCATCGGCGTGGTCAGCTTGCCCAACTCCACACCACCCAGCTCGGTCGAATCGACGTGTGTGCGCAACAGCCACCGGTACAGGTCGCGAGTGCGCGGCCGCAGGCCGGGCCGCTGGTCGATCCACCGATCCACGTAGTTGCCGAGCCGAATCCTGCCGCGCTCAGGATCGATCCAGTCACCCTGGAGAATCTGCACTTCGGTAGTGGACAGCCACTGATCAGCGGCCCGCTTGGTCTCGAACGTGCGCGGTGCCGGTCGCATCAGCCCATCCGGTCCGCGGTAACGCGCCTGCCACCGCCCAGAGGGCAGCTTGCGCACACTGCCGAATCCCCGCCGACCAGCCATCACGCCACCCGCCGAAGCCGCGGAGCCGGATCAATTCGGCCGGCCTGCGCGTACGCCTCGAGGTCCGAGACCTTGAACCGGACATGCCCGCCGAACTTGTAGAACACCACCCGCCGCTCGGCGACCAGACGGCGAATGAACCGCACCCCAGTTCCCAGGTAAGCCGCTGCCCCCGGAACGTCCAGGTACTCACTTCGAGCTTCCATCACTCCCCCTCACGCCGCTTCCTGCATCCGCGAATCTTGCTGTGCTGCTATCGGTCCCGCCGCCAAGAGAGCGCGGGTGTACTCCGCCCGCCATGTCGTACGCTGGGCGATCGCGGCGAGGATCACGTGGTCCCGTGGCGGTGCCGAATGGTCGCCCGGTTCCACCGGTTTGATCACCCAGTGCGAGGTGTCGGGTTTGACGATCCCAGCCGAGGCGAGCAGTTGCCGAACGAAATCCGCCCGATCCGCTTTGTGGTCCGGGAGGGTCTTGCCCGACCAGCGCCGCGAGACCAGCACCCGGCGACCGGGCAGGCCGAGGGTGTCGCGACGATGCGCCTTGCCCTTGCAGCGTCCGGGAATGGTCTTGTCGCTGGCACCCTTCGGCACGATGCCGTAGCGCAACCACACCGCGCACTTCGGCGAGCACGGGGTGTGCTGCAACTCGGCGTGCAACCGGTCGTAGTGCGCGGCCGTGCGGGCCGAGTCGGTCTCCAGCACTTCGCTGATCGACTTGGTCAGGTACTTCGTCACGTACCCGATCGCCCGGTCGGCCTTCTCGCCGGAGATGTAGCCCTTCATGTCGCCGGGGTCCATCCGTTCGCCGAACCGCACCGTGTACGCGGGTTCGAGGTCGTCCACCGAGTCGAGGACATCGAGGGCTTCGTCCCAGGTGGTCAACGGCTTACCGCTGTCGGGGTCCACGAACGTCAATGCCTTGTAGTCCCAGACCGGCATCTTCTCGCCCGAGTAGCGCTCGTCTTGGGGGTCGAAGTAGGGCCACCACACCTGGTGGTAGGTCGCCGCGGTCACCATCCGCAGAATCTCGCGGGAGATCGCGCCCCGCAGCAGCAGATGCAGATGCGGAGCGCCCCGGCGTTGAGGTTCGACGGTCGCGAAGTACTGCACGTCATAGCCCACGACCCGACGCAGGTTCTGAATCCAGCGATCCACCAGCTTGGAGAAGAACACGATGTCGCGGGCGGCGCTGGCGTAGTCGTAGGACTCCGGATCACGCGGCGAACCATCCCCGCAGACCTTGCCGTCCTTGTCGGTGGCACCGTCACGGTTCATCGCCCCGTAGGACGGCATGGTCAGGGTGACCATCATCGAGGACCGGTAACCACCGATCACCTTGCCGACCGTGGTCTTGGATACCTTCTTACGTGGGAGGTTGGGCACGTCTTGGCGGCGCTTGGTGGAACGCACCCGCCGAGCCCGCGGTGTCGGATCGAGCGGCGGCAGCGGACCACGAAAACCCGACTCACGGATTTCGGCATCGGTCTCGGTGATCAGCTGGGCGAGTTCGGCGGCCAACTCGTCGTCGGAATCCTCCCGTGCGGCGCGGTAGTCGGCCACCAGGTCGGCGCGATACGCCAGTAGCTCGGTCTGCTTGTCGGAGGGTTCGCGGGTCTCGTCCACCGGTTCGGTTTCGGCGTGCCAACCCTCGCGGCATTGGGTCATGCGCAGCCAGCGGGCCTTGTCCGCGCACGGCTTACACACGCTGGCGACCGTGGACTTGCAGGGCGACCCGACGTAGGAGACCTTGCCGGTGGTCGGGTCGAACGCGCGCATGGTGATCGGCCGGACGCAGACCCCGAACTTCTCGGCGGTCGCCTGGGCGACGTCGGTGAAGTCCGGCAGGGCGCGACGCTGGGCGGCCGTCTGCCGAGCAGGTGCCGTGGTCGGGTCTGTGGTGGGTTCGGTGGTGTCGGTGGTCATGCGGCAGCATCTTTCGTCCAGTCGGCCCCGTCGATGATCTGTGGCAGGTTCACCGGTTCGGCGAGGGCATCGTGGTAGCGGAAGTTCAGTTCGACCAGGCCGGGACCGAGCACCTTGACCCGGCACTCCTGGGCGCCGAAGGCGTGGGCGAGCTGCTCGGCGTGGTCGCTGTAATCGTCGGGTCGGTGGCCGGGCACCATCCGCACGTGCACCAGGTCGTCACAGTCACCGATCCACACATCCAGGAGTCGAGGCACCCGCACCCGGTCGCCGTCCACAACGACGAGATGGCAGGCGGTCAGCAGGCGAACCCAGCGGCGGCGGTAGCGGAACAAGGCCAGGAACCGGGCACGGGCACGGCCGGTGACCCAGCGCTGGAAGGTCTGCGGGCTCCGCACTCGCCACAGCACCATCCCCGCGACCCAGCCACCGGCCATCCCGGCCCCGGCCAGCGGGTGCAGCAGGACAGTAGCGGCCACGGCCAGGGCGAGCGGGGCCGAGATCATCGGGAACAGCACCGCCCACCACGCCGCCACCGCGACGGCGACGAGGGCGCCACCGGCGAGGTTGAGCAGGGCCAGGCCGATCACGTCGAGCGGGTCACGCCCGGTCGTGGTGGTGGTCGTTGTGGTGGTGGTCATGATCGGGTGTCTTCCTCATCGAACAGGGCCAGTTGGTTCGGGGACAGGGCGTGCAGGTCGACTCGCTTCGTCCGGCGCCCCGTCTTCTCCGGAACCTCCTCGGTCGAATCAGGCTGCGCGGGAATGGGTTTGCGGACGGTCATGCCGCCCACCCGCTGTCACCGTCGTAGCCGTCGCTGGTGGGCCAGGCCATCGGGGTGCCGGTCTCGGCCAGGACGTGGACCGCGACCGTGATCGGGTCCAGGCCGCGGGCTTCGAGCTGGCAGCGGCGACGCGCGGCGAGGTCGATGACGTTGGAGTCGTAGCGGTTGCTCATCAGGGGAGCCCTTCCGGGAGTAGGTCAGATGGGATGCCGGGTGAGGTCAGGCCGCGGCGGGTGAAGTGCCGGCGTCGCCGTCACCGAGGTCATCGGGGTCGAAATCCGAGTAGTCCTCGACCGGGCCGCTGATCAGCGGGGCCGGGGAATAGGCGTCCACGATGGCGTCGGCCGCGTCGTCGGAGACCCAGAAGGCGCGGACCCGCACGAACTCGGTGGTGCCGTCCTGACCGACGTAGCCGACACCGGGGGTGTGTTCGCTGATCCGGTCGCAACGGGCACCACGGTCACGGGCGCCTTGGCCGTGGACCATCGCCACCTGATTCGGTTCGTCCAGTCGCAGGCCGATCCGGATCGGGAACAGTTGCCGGTTCGGCATCGTCTCCTTGGACGGGTCCTGCAAAGCTGCGATCACCGACACCGCCGCCGCGCGACCCTGCGACAGCAGCAGACCGGTCAGGCGCCGGAACTCCTTCTGCTGATCGGAATCGGCGTAGGCCGACAACGCTGCCGCCTCATCGATGATGATCACGATCAGCGGCTGATCAGGGGTCGGCACATGCTTGCGGATGCCGTTGGCGCGCATGAACGCCAGCCGCTCCCGCAACACCTCCACCGCTTCGCGCAGCATCGCCAGGATCGAATCAACGTCGATGGCGAAACGGACAAACAACCGGTCCTCACCGCGCCCGAACTCCGCACCGCCCTTCGGATCAGCCAGGTACACATCCACCAGGCCGTCGCGGATCGCGGGACCGAGACCGCCCAGGATCGACCACACCACGCTGCCCTTGCCCGAACCAGTGGCACCGGCAAGAAGGATGTGCCCGTGCAGGACCCGCAGCCGCCACAGGTCATGGGATTCGGTGATCCCGACCGGCACCGCCTCCAAATCCACCCGGTGACCGCCACCGAACGGGGACGGCGCCGGGGCGGCAAGGGTGTCGAAGGTCCGCACATGCAGGCGAACCCAACTCGGCTCCGGAGACGACGCGGTGACCTCCGGAACAGAGAAGTAGGTGGCGAACTGGGCAAGGGTCTCGTCGTTGGACCAGTCCTTGAACGACTGCCCGCCCAGCATCATCACCTCCACGTCCAACCCGTGGTCGGTGAAGTCGTACCGCCCCACGTAGGGGAAACCGCCTTCGAGCGAGCCGAGACCCAACGCGGCGAACATCAGATTCGTCTGCGCCGGATCGGCCAGGATGTAGACCGCGGTACGCAACCCGACCGGGGCAGCATCAGCGAGGGATTCGGCGGTGACCTTGCGGGGGCGGTCGTCTCCGGCCCAGCGCATCCAGGCCATGCCACCGGTCGCCAAGACAGCTGAACCAGCGGTGAACAGGGTTGTCAGAGTGGACATCACAGACCTACCGAGGACAGATCGACCGGCGGGGTATCGGGGCCGTAGTCGGCCAACGCCGCACCCAGCACCGCCACCAACTGGGCGGCCTGGGCGTAGTCCATGGCGATGTTGAGGTGCTCGCCCCACTTCACCGCGACCAGCGTCGCCGAAACCGTCGGCTGACCGTCGACGGTGTAGGAGACACCGGGAGTGATACGGACTTGCGGTTGGTAGTCCTCGGGAGTGAACGAGCCGACGTGGATGGACATTTCAGCCTCCTACAGGCAGAGCGATCGGCAGCATGTCCTGCACCGGTCGCGGGGAACGAACAGGTTTGACCGGCACCACCGGCCGCGGAGCAGCAACCGGCGTCGGCGCGGACGCCGGTTCCGGGACAGGGACGGGCGCCGGTTCCGGCGATGTCACCTCGGGCGCGGGGTCGGCCACGGTGGCCGGCACTTCCGGCAGCGACTCGGCCGACGGGACAGGTTCGGGCGCTGGCGCAACGACCGGGGCACGATGGGCGACCCGGAACAGCACCGCCAGGCCGTGCGTATCAGCGAGAAGGGATATCGGCGCGATCGCCGCGACGATGGCTGATGCCCAGGCCGGGAGCGGTTGCCCGTTGGCGACCGCGTGCAAGCTGTTGCCAGCCACCGACACCGCCGACCCGACGACCAGCACCGAGAGGAAGAAGCGGCGTTCCCGACCGGGGCACACCAGCACCCCGAATGTCGCGAGAAGAATGGTGCCGTCCACGATCAGCGGGAACAACCAGGCATCCCGGGCCGGGATGTGAGCGAGGACCGCGAGGTCTTTGAGGGTGGAGTACGACAGCCGGAACGCTGCCGCCCCCACCCCAACGATGATGGCTGCGGCGGACCAACGCGCGTAACGCATCGCCGCCGCCTGGCCCGCCGCACCCATGATCAGGCCGCCTTGCTCGCGGCCGGGTTGGTCTTGGCGCCGGAGTTGTCGCCCTTGATCCCGGTGGCCCGCACGGTCCACCCGATCGACTTGAACTCACCGGCACCGGCGATCTTCGGCTTGACCTGCAAGCCCTCCAGCTCGATCGGGGTCATGCCGGGCACGATCTCCGGGGCCGCGGGGACCGGCTGCACGTCGGCCACGAACGTCACATCGAAGCTGGCGTTCTTCGCGTTCGCCGCGGTCGGATCGGTGACCGTGCCCTTCCACAGCCGCTTGCCCGTGCCGTTGCCCTCGAAGTCGAAGTCCAGCTTCTGCACCTTCGGCGCGTTGCGGTCCCGGCTGAACTCGGTCACCGGCTCGATGTCACCCAGCAGGAACAGACCCTTCGGGAACGCCTCGTGGAAGTCCGGACGGAACCATGCATCTTTGAGAGCCATCTCGTCATCTCCTCGTGAATGGATTGATTGGCTGATTTCAGCCTGATCGACCGCCGCCGAATCCCCGGTGCCAGATTGTCACAGCAGGTCAGGGTGGCTAG
>NZ_JADLQN010000019.1 GCF_015477835.1 Nocardia higoensis
TCCGCAAGGCGGCGGAGCACCTGGCCGATCACTGGGGTGTCGAGCGCGTAGCCGTCACCCGGACCGCCCCCGGCCGGATCACCGTGCGGGCAGTGCGCACCGACCCCCTGACCATCCCGCTGACGGCCTCGACACCACGCGGGCCGGTGGACCCTGCGTTCTTCCCGCTGGGCATCGATGAGCACGGAGAGGTCCGGGGCCTGCGCTTCCGTGGCGTGTCCGGCTACGGCGTCTACGGCATCCCCGGCAGCGGCAAGACCTCGCTTCTCCTGGGCCTGATCGCGCACTACGCCGAGTGCCCCGAAGTGCAATTCGTTGTTCTCGACGGCAAGACCAGCACGGGCCTCGACGGCGACTACTACGACGTAGCCGATCGGTGTGCGGCCGTCACCGGAGACGACCTCGGCCAGGCGAACACGCTGCTTCACCAAATCTCCGCGTTGCGTCGCATCCGGTCCGGCACCATCCGGCCGACACTTGGCACCCCGAACCTCTGGGATGTCGGCCCGTCGCCTGCCTGGCCGCTGGTGATCGTGATCGTGGACGAGTGCCACACCTACTTCCAGCAGATCAGGGACGGCGGAGACAAGCGGCTCAAGGAACGAAACGCCCTGGCCGCTGAAAACGTGCTGTTGGTCGAAGACCTGGCGAAGAAGGGCCGCAGCGTCGGCGTGCTGGTCATCCCGGCCACCCAGAAAGGCACGGGCGACGCCATTCCCACCCAGATCAGGGACGTACTGACCGGGGCTGTCTGCTTCGCCACCCGGTCGGACGCGGCGGCCGTCGCGGCACTCGGAGAGGACATCCGCCAGCACCCGGAGGCACACCCGTCGCAGTACGTCGGGGAGGCGTACGTAGGCGTAGCCACCGTGACCGCAGGCGGACGAGAAGGGTTCCTACGCATCCGAACCCCGTATTGCTCCCCGCTCACCGCAGCGGCAGCCGTGGAACGCGGCGCCCATCTCACCGCCCGCCCCGACGTGCTTCCCGGGCTCACGGAAGGCCAGGCGCACCGGACCGCTATTGCCTGGCACACAACGGAAGTGCCCGGCGAGTCCCCTGGTCGCGTCGGCGACTGACAGTACGGTGCCCACCTAGATCACAAAGGAGGGGCCGGGACAGCAACGCCGCCCGACCCCTCCCGAATGTCTGAACCGCCTGCGCCCCCACATCACGCCAATGAGTCACGGGCCAGGCGGGTGTCCCTTGCGATCGAGACGAGGACGAATGGTAGCAACAGCAGGTCACACCGGGTCGCCGGTTGCCACATGGACATGTAACGGATGCGGAACGACCTTTCCGCGCGCCTCGAAAGGGCGACCCCGGCGCTGGTGCAGCGAGCAATGCCGACGACGCGCCAGCACGTCGAGCAAGGCCGGGTGCGGGCCCCGGGGCGGGACCACCCCGCACCGTGACGGGCGGGACGCAGGAGGAACGGGGCGGGGTGGCCCGGCTCTGCCGGGTCTGCCCGTCCCGGGGCCCTCTCCGACCGACGTGACGGCCGCACATTCTCGGTATACCGCAAAGTTTGCAAACAGCCCTGATCAGAGCACGTATTCGAGTGTGCGGAAAGTCCGCTACCGCTTGCGGCACTTGCTCCGTGAGGTCACCACGATCGACCGGTGCAAGGCGTGCGGATGGTCCTCACTCGGCCAGGGCGTGACCGTCAAGCGGTCCATCACCGGAGAGGGCATGGCACTGGCCGGATTCGGTGGCATCGAAACATGCGGCCGTATCTGGCTGTGCCCGGTCTGCTCCGCCAAGATTCGCTTGCGCCGGGGAGACGAGATCGCCCGCGGCGTCGCCAACCACTTCGGCACGGGCGGGTCCGCACTCTTCGCCACGGCCACCCTGTCGCACGAGCACGGGGACGAACTCCTGGTGACATTCGATGTGGTGGCGAAAGCCTGGCGCTACGTCACGAACTCCCGGGCCTGGAAGACCGCCAGGGAGCGCTACGGCATCGTCGGCACGATCAAGGCCGTGGAATGTACCCACGGCGATAACGGTTGGCATCCGCACGCGCACATCGTCGTGTTGCTGAGTCAGCCGTTGGACACCCCGGCAGTGTTCGCCCTGTGGCAATCGTTGGACGCGGCATGGGCACAGGGCCTGGCCCGGCAGGGATGGCCTACCGGCCTCACCCCGTACCGATTCCGGCTCGACGCCGTGCAGCTCGACGACAGCGGCGTCGGCCTGGCCGCCTACGTCGCCAAGGTGCAGGACAAGGGACTCGGCAACGAGATCGCGCGCGCTGACCTGAAGAAGGGCCGCAGCGGATCACGGTCGCCGTTCGAGATTCTGAGCGATTTCGGCGAAAACGCCCTGGCCGATGATCTGGAGCTGTGGTGGGAGTACGAGCACGCCACCAAGGGCCGCAGCGCTATCCGGTGGTCCCGGGGCCTGCGTGCGCTCATCCTGCCGAATGAGAAGGAACTCACCGATGAAGAGATTGCCGCTGAAGACGTGGGCGGAGAACTCGTCGCTGTCCTGAGTCGATCGCTGTGGGCCCGCTTGCGCGAGCACCCCGATGTGGTGGCCGATGCGCTGGCAGCCGTCGAACTCCTGGGATGGCAGGGCTTGATCATGGTGCTCACCCGGCATCGGATCGGGCTGTCCGGGCTGTACACCCCGGACGAGTGGGAAACGCCCGGCGCCGTGGACCTCTCCGCGTAACCGCCATCTGACCGGCCCGTACGTCGTACCCAGTGCGTCGAACGGGTCGGTTCGCGTTTCCTGCCCTTTGTGGTTTCCACTCGCTCAAGTGGCTCCGTCTGGGCAGAGGAAAAAACGGGGGCTATGCGTACGCATCCCAGGGCCCGCGATGCTGACCGCGCAGCACAGATCAGGGGGAGAGTCACCCCCCAGGGATTCGGCCGGCCGAATTCGTCGGGGAGAAAAAAACCGTCCTGACTGCCTCGGTGAGTCAGGGACCGGGGGGTCGATGTTTCCTGGTCTCCCCGAATCTCTGGACTCGTCGCACTGGGTAGCGCCCTCCCCGTAGGTGCACGGGCCAGGCCGGGCCGGTGTGGTCCCCCTGGCCCCCGAATTCTGAGCGGGGAGCGAGAGAGTTACCGCGCGGTGTCCTCTCGGGCCTGGCCGGAAGAGAGCGACCCCTTACCCCCGTGGTGGCCTCCCTGTGGGTGGCCGGCACCCGGGGGGGAGCAGCCGGGGGAGGACACCGCCTATGCCCGGGAGGCGAAGCGGAGAGGGTCAGGGGACACCGCCCCACCCCGCGCGTTCATGCCCAGCCTGGCCGCTTCCCCGATACATGCCGCCCCAGGGCCGGCGAGTGGACAGGCAAGGGTGTCAATCGCGCAGCGACGCGCAGCGCCCTTGCGTGGCCGGGAGCGGACCGGACGATTACGGCATCGGGGGAGAGGACACCCGACCACTACCGAACACGTGTCCCGGAAGTGCGTGTCCCGGAGGTTGTCCCAGTCGCATCACTGGAGCGGTCGCAGTGAACTGCGTCGGCAGCGACAGCGACTACCGGTGTCGTCGGGCCTGCGTGGGAGAGTGTGCCTGTGGCCGTGCTATGTCCGTCCCCGAATCTGTGAGGGGGAGAAGGCACGAGAGCCGGAAGAGTCGCGGCGGTTCAACCGTCCCGGGCGTGGTGGACCCCGACCCCCCGACCGGGTGGAATGTCCGAATTCTGACCTCCGATAAGTGAACGTTATCGGGGGTCAGACCGTTCGGGACCACTTATCACCGTGCTGTCCGAGCCATGCCCGAACGCTGTGTGAGTCCAGCCGTACCCCGTCATCGGAGAGCGCGCGGACGATCGCGGCGGCGTCGGCAGCACTGTAGCCCTGGCCCACCAGGAACCACGGCAACTCCGGGCCGGAGAGCGCGTCGTGTTCGTCGCTCATCGTTCACCCCTTCTCACCGAACGCATGGCCCCAGGCGTCCCGGGTGACCTTGCTCGCGGCCCGGCCCGTCGCGGCGGAGATCGTGACCCCGGTCAGCCGGGCGACCCGTGCGGCGCCCATGATGCCGCCCCGGATGGCGTACGCGGAGAGCACGTGCTCGGCCTGCCGGGCCAGGCCCTGTGTGTGGGAGAAGTCGGTCAGGAGCGGGGCAAGCCACTCATCTACCGGCTGGTCCGTGCCCGGTTTGCTGTGTGCCCGTAGCCGCTTCGCGATCGTTTGGAGCTGACCGGCCAACGTCTCTACCCACTGCGCCAGCTCATCTGGTGGTTGCGTCATGTCGGTCTACTTTCTAGAGTGTGGAGTAGTCGTATCTCGACTTTCTACACTCTAGAGCGGAGACCCCCTCATGCCTCAGACGTTCGTCATCGACCAGGCCGCCACGTTCACCGCGGTCGCTTTCCTCTCCAGCGCTCCCCGCATGGTGTTCGGCAAGGACGGGGAGCAGGACCGCACCGTCGACGGTCTGCCGAAGTGGGAAGTCCAGTGCGTCGCCGGATTCCGGGACATGCGCGGCAACGCTTCCCATGAGGTCATCAAGGTCAACGTCGCGGCGCACACCGACCCCGGCGCGGACCTGGCCTCGTTCACCCCCGTGCAGCTGGTCGGCTTCATCGTCGGCGTGGTCCCCCCGGAAGTGCGCAAGGACGAGCGCACCGGCCGCGAACGCCTCTCCGGTGGCACGGTCTGGTACCGGGCCGACAGCATCCGCAGCACCGCTGTTCCGGCCAACGCCCGCACCACCAAGGCCGGGGAGTGATCGCCATGCCCGCACCCACCGAGTCGTTCGCCACCATCCCGCCCGTCTACTTCAGGCCCGAATCCATTCAGGCGCGCTGGGTCGCCGGGGCTGTCTCGGTCGCGGTGTCTCTTGGCGGGATCACCGTCTACCTCACCCCGGCCGACGCTCACGTCTTGCACGAGTCCTTGAGCATCGTGCTCGACACCGAGAAAACCGCCGAATGATCAAGTCCCCCAACGATTTCGGAGGCAAGCCCTTCCCGCTGAGGGAAGGGTGCGGCAGCACCTAGAAAGCGAGGCCCGACCAACGGCACATTGGTCGGGCCTCTCGCATCTCCAGCCCTCTCACAGACCCGGAGACACACACCATGATCCCCGAATTCCTCGCTGTATCGAGCACGGCCGCGACCGCCAGCGCCTACCTCACCGCGCAGGCGTACGGCTACGGCGCCCGCTATTGGCACCTGACCGACCCCGACGAGCGCCAGGCGCACCGGGATGCGGCACGCATCCGCCGCACTTGGCCCCGTACCGCCCGCTATCTGGGCCTGGCGCTGCGTGACGACCGCCCGACTGCCGCCGACATGGTGGCGGGACGCCAGCGCGCCCAGGACGCCAGGAGATACCGCACACCGCGCATCCGCCGACTGACCACGGACCGCTACGGCGTGACCGTGGAGTTCCGCACCGTGCCGGGCATCGGCGCAGACCAATTCCGCAAGGCGGCGGAGCACCTGGCCGATCACTGGGGTGTCGAGCGCGTAGCCGTCACCCGGACCGCCCCCGGCCGGATCACCGTGCGGGCAGTGCGCACCGACCCCCTGACCATCCCGCTGACGGC
>NZ_JADLQN010000020.1 GCF_015477835.1 Nocardia higoensis
CACCTCAAAATGTACAGCATGGATGGACTCTTGGCTAGCCACCGTGAAATGCTCGAATGCATGCCGAGCAAGCATCAGTACCCCGCGCGCGTATATCGCCCCGACCCGGAGCTATACCGGCGGGCTCAGGACGCCGTCCAGCAGGTGGGCTCGAACATGAACGCACACGTGATCGAGTTCTTGCACTGGCTGGCAGGTGACACCGATGTACTCCCCATGCGGCCGAACCCCGCCCAGGACGGCGGGCAAGTCAGGGGCGATGCGGACGCTTCCGGTCGAAGGTCATGACCCTGCTGCGCCGGAGAACCATGCGTCTCGGACGATGGCCTCGATATCGGAATGCCTTGGCTTCCAGTTCAATTCGGACGCAGCCTTTGAAACGTCGCTGACCAGCCTGGGCGGTTCCACGACTGGAGGGCGCGGATCCACCGAAACACGTTGCCCAGTAACCTTTTCCACTGTCGCGATCACCTCCGACACGCTGGTGCCCGATCCGCTGCCGATGTTGTAGGTGTCCGAGCGTCCGAGATCGGGAACACGTCCGACGCCGGCGACGAATGCCTCAGCCGCATCGGTGATGTGCAGATAGTCCCTGACCGTGGAACCATCGCCGTTCACCGCCAGGACCGAAGTTCCGACTGCGGCGGCGAGGGCGCGGGGAATCAAACGGGTCGGATCTCGATCAGTACCGCCGGCTACGTTGAGCATCCGGATGATCACTGCTGCAAGATTGCGGCCCATGCATTGGGATTCGATCGCCAGCTCGGCGGCGAGTTTGCTGGCCGCATACGGGTGCGGTGGTGCTGGCGGCAGATCCTCGGTCATCGGTTGGCGGTCCGGTGTGCCGTAGATAGAGCCAGTGGAGGCGAAAACGATCCGCTGGACCCCGGCTGCTTGCATCGCCTCGAGCAGCGCGATCGTGCCACCGGTATTCACCCGGAAATAGCGCAGCGGCTCGGTCATCGATTCTCGCGCCCGCGTCAGCCCGGCAAGGTGACACACCGCATCGACATCCCGAACCGCATCCTGGAGCGAACGCGCGTCGAGCAGGTCAGCGACGCGGACACTCTCAGCCCCGTCGAAGCCTGCCGATTCGCTACGGACCATAGCGATCGGCTCATAGCCGTGAGTCCGCAGGGATGCGACGACAGCACGGCCGACGTAGCCATTGGCTCCGGTCACCAGTACGCGCACGGAGCCATCATCGCATCAAGGCAACAGAAGGTCTCGGTACTTCCAGGTCAGGGACAAGCAGGCCGCAGCAGCGGCAGCCAGCGGTTCACGGTTGAGAGCGCGACGCACGTTCGTGCCGGTCCACGCGATACCCACGGTTCCGGGGTCCGATGGGTACAACTCACCTTCGGAATTCTGAGGGGCGAGCTGAGGGAAGGCCGAATCGAACACTTCCGAATCGACAACGACCGTGGTCAAGATTTCGCCGGCCGGAGCGAGCGGATCGATCCCGATGCCGAAGCACCAGGCTCGCACCTTCCCGGTTCGCCGTCCCTCCGACAGTGTCCGGAACGGTTCGGTGTCGTAGTCGACCGGTGTTCCGCTGCTCCCGTCATGCTCAGGAGAGTCCAGGAACTCTTCTGAGAACTCGCGCAGCATGTTCCGCCAAAGGTCGAAATCCCGCGCGATGTTGATCTGCCCAATCGCCGCGGGCTGGAAGACGCCCGCCGGAATGATATGAGTGAGCCCGGCCGCCAGCGTGACCATCATGGAGCCTCGGCGGTGCAGGAAGAAGGTGTCGCCTTCCGGTGCGCGCCGAATCGTCAGGGTGTTGATGCTCGGAAGGATCGGCCGGCGGCCGGTATCGAACAGGTCATCGACCCTGCGGCGGAAGGGAAGGCTATCGAGCTCGACCTTCCCGCGCTGCGCCGAGATCCAGGCCGCAGCCGTCTCGTGAGCGATCACTTCGCATACATCCACCATGTCGAAGTATGTGGTCAACCCGAAGGACATTCGTGCCCTATCCTCGTCGAACGAGGCATCCAGCAGCCGGTACGACGTGCGATTCTCGAACAGAGATGGCTTCGCGATCGCTCTGATCGCCTGGCTGTAGCGGCCGAACCGTTCTCCATTCAAACGCCGTGGACGATAGGGCGCCGACTCGGCTTCACCACCGTTCAGTTCGGGCAGCGCAGCGTTCTCCTCGAAGGTGAGCGTGACCGCGTCCAAGTCGAGCGGTTCTGCCGCCATCCAGCCCGGCCGCGTGATGCACGTCGTACCCTCGATTGGTAGAACATCCCAGTACAGCCGGGACGCAACCGCAGTCAGTGCGTGACGGTTGCGGTTCAACGTCTGCCGGACCAGGCGCCACTGCGTGACCTCTTCGTCTCGCTCCGCTTGCGCCACGTCAGCCGCACGCATCAACCCGAACGTCTCTGGCGGTAGATCCATCGCCTCCGCGAAAAGCCGAAGCTGATCGACATCCCGGCAGGATCTTGTTCCGTTGAGGTACTTCGACACCAGCGTTCGGTCAACTCCCAGAACGCGTGCCATCTCCTCATGTGTCGACAACCCGTGCGCTTGCATGTAGGCCCGCAACACATCAGCCAAACGGGACTCGTGCTTGGTTTGCGACATCAGACGCCCCGCTCTCCTCACAGGTGGATATCCACCCTCAACGGTATCAGCCGACCGCCTGTCGACCGAGACAATCTGTCACGGCCCAACCCGGACCAGATTGACGGCCAACGAGTTCCACACCGGGCAAGCCCCGCCGATGTTGAGCATCAGTCGAACCACGACACGTGCGGTTCGCAGTTGTTGCCGAATTCCGCCATACAGGATCAAGAGCGCACCGGCGGCGCTGCGCGCCGCCGCCGCGCAACCGCAACCTCGTCGGCAAGCCTCCTCGGCCGCGGCGCGTCGGCGGCACCCAGCACCACCCACCGCGCCACCGGATCAGTCCGACAGAATCAGCCCGTCTCGAGCCGCACACCTTTCGATGGGCTGCCGCACGAGCTTCGCTCGCTTGCCTCACAGACCGTCTACCGCACTCGGTGCCGTGGCCCTGGTCGTGGTCCCGGATCGGCCCGTCACAGCCCGTCACCCCGTTGGCCCCGTTGATCGGGCCGCGGTTGTTGCGCAGGCCCTGGAGGTAGTGGGCACGTCATCGGGTCGGGTTGGGTGCCTCGGGTTCCGAGGTCGGTGGCGGGGGCGGTGCACCCACGTTCCGGAGCAGATCGCGGCGGGGGTGACGGTCGAGGTCCTACCCGGGTCGGTGGTATCAGCCCGGAGGGTGTACCAGACCACACCCACCCCGGCAAAGGCCAAGCGGTGTCGTCACCCGGCAGGGGGCACGCGGCGACGATTCCCAACGATCGGCTGGCGGTTTCTTCAACAGTAGGGCCGCGCACCCCCTACCGGGCGCCGAGCCTTTGCCGGGGTGGGTGCGGCCTGGTCCAGGCGGAGCCCAGACACCACCGACCCGGAAAGGACCCCGATCATGACCATCACCCCCGCCGCGATCTGCTCCATGCGCGAGTGCACCGCCCCCGCCACCGACCTCTTCGCCTACCAGTGGCACAACCGCACCCACCAGCAGCCCCGCTGCCACGCCCACTACCTCCAGGGCCTGCGCAACAACCGCTACCTCGCCACCGACCCCGCCGACCGGTACTGACCTTCGAGGGGGCTTCGGCCCCCCTCCCTACCGGGTTGCCGAACTACTGCGCGACCTGTCGGCCGCGTGGCCCTGCTCGGTGGTGGCCTGCATTGTGATCCCGCGCCCCTCACACCTCAAGAGCGCCTGTCGGCGTCACTGCGTGATCAGCTGCGCTGACTCTTGACCTGTGAGCCTCTGCGCGTGACGGGCAGGCCCTATGGGGCAGGCGGGTAGCCAGCCCCCGACGAGTGCAGACCACCACCGAGCAGGGCCAACCCTGTGCCATCCGCGTGCCACAAACTTGCCATTCGCGCCGGTCAACAGCGGTACATCGCGGACTTCGCCCGGGCCTCGGAAAACGGTCATGATCAGGCAGCAATTGGACAGATCGGGGTCCCGTGATCTACCTTCCAAGCTGATGGTGCGGGTTCGATTCCCGTCGCCCGCTCAAC
>NZ_JADLQN010000021.1 GCF_015477835.1 Nocardia higoensis
GGTCCCCCTTCTCCCGAAGTTACGGGGGCATTTTGCCGAGTTCCTTAACCACAGTTCTCTCGATCGCCTCGGTATTCTCTACCTGACCACCTGTGTCGGTTTGGGGTACGGGCCGTGTACCAACTCACTAGAGGCTTTTCTCGGCAGCATAGGATCACTGAATTCGCCTCAATCGGCTACGCATCACCTCTCAGGCTATATGCTGTGCGGATTTGCCTACACAACGCCCTACAGGCTTACACCAGTACTACCACTCACTGGCCCAGCTACCTTCCTGCGTCACCCCATCGCTTGACTACTACACCCAGGATCGTGCGCAGCCACTTCCGGCCTCCCGAAGGAGGTCCATCCGCTTTTGGGCACTTAGCACAGATGATTCGCCACTGGGCGCGGATACACGGGTACGGGAATATCAACCCGTTGTCCATCGACTACGCCTGTCGGCCTCGCCTTAGGTCCCGACTCACCCTGGGCGGATTAACCTGGCCCAGGAACCCTTGGTCATTCGGCGGACGAGTTTCTCACTCGTCTTTCGCTACTCATGCCTGCATTCTCACTCCCATAGCCTCCACAACTAGTTCACACTGCTGCTTCCCTGGCTACAGGACGCTCCCCTACCCACCCGAACCACTGCACACCAGACCGTAGTCCAATGCGGATGTATATGTTCGAGTGCCGCGGCTTCGGCGGTGTACTTGAGCCCCGCTACATTGTCGGCGCAGGATCACTTGACCAGTGAGCTATTACGCACTCTTTCAAGGGTGGCTGCTTCTAAGCCAACCTCCTGGTTGTCTTCGCGACCCCACATCCTTTTCCACTTAGTACACGCTTAGGGGCCTTAGCCGGCGATCTGGGCTGTTTCCCTCTCGACTACGAAGCTTATCCCCCGCAGTCTCACTGCCACGCTCTCACACACCGGCATTCGGAGTTTGGCTGACTTCGGTAAGCTTGTGGGCCCCCTAGGCCATCCAGTAGCTCTACCTCCGGCGTGAAACACGTGACGCTGCACCTAAATGCATTTCGGGGAGAACCAGCTATCACGGAGTTTGATTGGCCTTTCACCCCTACCCACAGCTCATCCCCTCAGTTTTCAACCTAAGTGGGTTCGGGCCTCCACGACGTCTTACCGTCGCTTCACCCTGGCCATGGGTAGATCACTCCGCTTCGGGTCTAGAACATGCGACTCAACCGCCCTATTCGGACTCGCTTTCGCTACGGCTACCCCACACGGGTTAACCTCGCCACATGCCACTAACTCGCAGGCTCATTCTTCAAAAGGCACGCCATCACCCCCAACAGCAAACTGCTCGAAGGCTCTGACGGATTGTAAGCGCACGGTTTCAGGTACTATTTCACTCCCCTCCCGGGGTACTTTTCACCTTTCCCTCACGGTACTAGTCCGCTATCGGTCACCAGGGAGTATTCAGGCTTACCGGGTGGTCCCGGCAGATTCACAGCAGATTTCACGGGCCCGCTGCTACTCGGGTACTCACTACAACAGAGCATGCATTTTCGCTTACCGGACTCTCACCGTCTACGGTTGGCCGTCCCAGACCAATTCAGCTAACACACACTTTTCTGACTGTTGCTTGCCACGGCAGTAACAAGAAAATGAGCCCCACAACCCCACACGTGCAACACCTGCCGACTATCACACACGCATGGTTTAGCCTCATCCGCTTTCGCTCGCCACTACTCACGGAATCACTATTTGTTTTCTCTTCCTGTGGGTACTGAGATGTTTCACTTCCCCACGTTCCCTCCACACACCCTATATATTCAGATGCGGGTAACACGACATCACTCGTGCTGGGTTTCCCCATTCGGAAATCCTCGGATCTCAGCTCGGTTGACAGCTCCCCGAGGCTTATCGCAGCCTCCTACGTCCTTCATCGGCTCCTGGTGCCAAGGCATCCACCGTACGCTCTTAAACACTTACTAACAAAGATGCTCGCGTCCACTGTGCAGTTCTCAAACAACACAC
>NZ_JADLQN010000023.1 GCF_015477835.1 Nocardia higoensis
AAGGATGTTCCGGCGGTGTCCTACTCTCCCACACCCTGTCGAGTGCAGTACCATCGGCGCAGGTGGCCTTAGCTTCCGGGTTCGGAATGGGACCGGGCGTTTCCCCACCGCTATGACCGCCGTAACTCTATGAAACTATCACCAACCCCACGCGCACACCCTCACCAAGAATGTGAGGGGTGCTGCGGAGCGGTTGTGTGTTGTTTCAGATACCGCACAGTGGACGCGTAGCTTCTTCGTTGGTAAGTCCTCGGCCGATTAGTACCAGTCACCTCCACACGTTACCGTGCTTCCAGTTCTGGCCTATCAACCCCATGGTCTGTGGGGGGCCTTAACCCCTCGAAGGGGTGAGAAACCTCATCTTGGAACAGGCTTCCCGCTTAGATGCTTTCAGCGGTTATCCCTTCCGAACGTAGCTAACCAGCAGTGCCCTTGGCAGGACAACTGGCACACCAGAGGTTCGTCCGTCCCGGTCCTCTCGTACTAGGGACAGCCTTCCTCAAGTTTCTGACGCGCGCGGCGGATAGAGACCGAACTGTCTCACGACGTTCTAAACCCAGCTCGCGTGCCGCTTTAATGGGCGAACAGCCCAACCCTTGGGACCTACTCCAGCCCCAGGATGCGACGAGCCGACATCGAGGTGCCAAACCATCCCGTCGATATGGACTCTTGGGGAAGATCAGCCTGTTATCCCCGGGGTACCTTTTATCCGTTGAGCGACACCGCTTCCACATGCCGGTGCCGGATCACTAGTCCCGACTTTCGTCCCTGCTCGACCTGTCAGTCTCACAGTCAAGCTCCCTTGTGCACTTGCACTCGACACCTGATTGCCAACCAGGCTGAGGGAACCTTTGGGCGCCTCCGTTACATTTTGGGAGGCAACCGCCCCAGTTAAACTACCCACCAGGCACTGTCCCTGAACCAGATCATGGTCCGAGGTTAGAAGTCCAATACGACCAGAGTGGTATTTCAACGACGACTCCACGAACACTGGCGTGCCCGCTTCACAGTCTCCCACCTATCCTACACAAACCGTACCGAACACCAATACCAAGCTATAGTGAAGGTCCCGGGGTCTTTTCGTCCTGCCGCGCGTAACGAGCATCTTTACTCGTAATGCAATTTCGCCGAGTCTGTGGTTGAGACAGCAGAGAAGTCGTTACGCCATTCGTGCAGGTCGGAACTTACCCGACAAGGAATTTCGCTACCTTAGGATGGTTATAGTTACCACCGCCGTTTACCGGGGCTTAAATTCTCAGCTTCGCGCCAAAAGCGCTAACCGGTCCTCTTAACCTTCCGGCACCGGGCAGGCGTCAGTCCGTATACATCGTCTTACGACTTCGCACGGACCTGTGTTTTTAGTAAACAGTCGCTTCTCTCTGGTCTCTGCGACCCAACCCAGCTC
>NZ_JADLQN010000024.1 GCF_015477835.1 Nocardia higoensis
TCGTCGACGACGCGGGCGCTGATGCCGGGGAGGGGGGTCATGGCGGCGCCGGGTTTGGTGGTGGTGACCCCGGGGAGGGGGGAGATCATGATGGCGCCGGTTTCGGTTTGCCACCAGGTGTCGACGATGGGGGTGTGGTCGTGGCCGAGGGTGTGGCGGTACCAGCGCCAGGCTTCGGGGTTGATGGGTTCGCCGACGGAGCCGAGTAGGCGCAGGGAGGTGAGGTTGTGGGTGTCGGGGATGTGGTGGCCCCATTTCATGAAGGTGCGGATGAGGGTGGGGGCGGTGTAGTAGATGGTGACGCCGTAGTTTTCGATGATGTGGAAGTGGCGGTGTTCGGTGGGGGTGTTGGGGGTGCCTTCGTAGACGATTTGGGTGGTGCGGTTGGCGAGGGGGCCGTAGACGATGTAGGAGTGGCCGGTGATCCAGCCGATGTCGGCGGTGCACCAGTAGATGTCGTGGCCGGGTTTGTGGTCGAAGACGTAGTGGTGGGTGTAGGCGGTTTGGGTGAGGTAGCCGCCGCTGGTGTGGAGGATGCCTTTGGGTTTTCCGGTGGTGCCGGAGGTGTAGAGGATGAACAGGGGGTGTTCGGCTCCGAAGGGTTGGGCGGTGTGGTGGCCGGAGGCGTGGGCGACGGTGTCGTGCCACCACAGGTCGCGGCCTTCGGTGATGGGGGTGTCGATGCCGGTGCGGGCGACGATGAGGACGTGTTCGACGGTGTGGCCGGGTTCGGTGAGGGCTTCGTCGACGGCGGTTTTGAGGGGGGTGGGGGTGCCGCGGCGGTATTGGCCGTCGGTGGTGATGATGAGGCGGGCGGCGGCGTCGTCGGTGCGTTGGCGCAGCGCGTGGGGGGAGAAGCCGGCGAAGACGACGGAGTGGGTGAGGCCGAGGCGGGCGCAGGCGAGCATGGCGATGATGGCTTCGGGGATCATCGGCATGTAGATGGCGACGCGGTCGCCGGGGACCAGGCCGAGGTCGGTGAGGTAGTTGGCGGCGCGGCTGGTTTCGGTGAGCAGGTCGTGGTAGGTGAGGGTGCGTTTGTCGCCGGGTTCGCCTTCCCAGTGGATGGCGGGTTGGTCGCCGTGTCCGGCGTCGACGTGGCGGTCGAGGCAGTTGTAGGCGATGTTGAGTTCGCCGTCGGCGAACCAGCGGGCGACGGGGGCGTCGGTCCAGTCGAGGATTTCGGTGAAGGGGGTGTGCCAGTGCAGGCGGCGGGCTTGTTCGGCCCAGAATTCCAGTGGGTCGGTGCGGGCTCGGTCGTAGAGGGAGCTGTCGGCGTTGGCCTGCGCGACGAACTCCGCCGACGGCGGGTAGGA
>NZ_JADLQN010000025.1 GCF_015477835.1 Nocardia higoensis
AGGTTGATGTTGTGGGTCACGATCAGGATCGTCGCGTCGATCTGAGCGTTGATATCGATCAACAACTGCGACAGATACGAAGTACGCACCGGATCCAGACCCGAGTCCGGCTCGTCGACCAGGATGATCTGCGGATCCAACACCAACGCCCGGGCCAGCCCGGCACGCTTGCGCATACCACCGGAGATCTCCCCGGGCAGCTTGCCTTCGGCACCCAGCAGACCGGTCAGCTCCAGCTTCTCCATCACGATCGCCCGGATCTCGGACTCGGACTTCTTGGTGTGCTCACGCAACGGGAACGCCACGTTGTCGAACAGGTTCATCGACCCGAACAACGCACCGTCCTGGAACAACACCCCGAACAACTTGCGGATCTCGTAGAGCTCCTTGTTCGAACACGTCGTGATATCGGTACCGCCGATGAAGATCGACCCCCGCTCCGGACGCAGCAGGCCGATCAGCGACTTCAAGAACACCGACTTACCCGTACCCGAGGGGCCCAGCAGGGCACTCACCTCACCGGCGGGCAGCGTGATCGAGACATCCTGCCAAATACGCTGCGAACCGAAGGACTTCGTCACGCCCTCTGTTCTGACCTCGACGCCCACGCAAACCTCCACAATTCTCGG
>NZ_JADLQN010000026.1 GCF_015477835.1 Nocardia higoensis
CCGCTCCGCATCGCGATCGTGGGCGCCGGGCCGGCCGGGATCTACGCCGCCGACGCGTTGATGAAGTCCGATGCCGAGGTCAGCATCGATCTCTACGAACGCATGCCCGCGCCGTTCGGCCTGATCCGCTACGGCGTCGCACCCGATCATCCCCGCATCAAGGGCATCATCACCGCCCTGCACAAGGTCCTCGACAAAGACCAGGTGCGACTGCTGGGCAATATCGACTACGGCACCGACATCACCCTCGATGATCTGCGCCGCTTCTACGACGCGGTGATCTTCTCCACCGGCGCCAACGCCGACCGCGCCCTCAACATCCCCGGCATCGACCTCGACGGCTCCTACGGCGCCGCGGACTTCGTGTCCTGGTACGACGGGCACCCCGACGTCCCCCGCACCTGGCCACTGGACGCCGAGAAGGTCGCGGTCCTCGGTGTCGGCAACGTCGCCTTGGATGTCGCCCGGGTGCTGGCCAAGACCGGTGACGAACTGCTGCCCACGGAGATCCCACCGAACGTCTACGAGGGATTGAAGGCCAACAAGGCCCTCGAGGTGCACGTGTTCGGCCGCCGCGGCCCCGCCCAAGCCAAGTTCACCCCCCTGGAACTGCGCGAACTCGA
>NZ_JADLQN010000027.1 GCF_015477835.1 Nocardia higoensis
TCCCCGAGGCTTATCGCAGCCTCCTACGTCCTTCATCGGCTCCTGGTGCCAAGGCATCCACCGTACGCTCTTAAACACTTACTAACAAAGATGCTCGCGTCCACTGTGCAGTTCTCAAACAACACACCCACCCGAACCTGATTCGAAGCCGGCCAGAGTCCGAAAACCCTGCGGTACTAACCGAAGATCCGAGCGGATCGTATTTTTGCCTGGAAAGAACGTCTGTTCTTTCAGGACCCAACAGTGTGTCGACATATCACCCACAACCACCAGCCATGAGCCAGCAGTCCTACGCGGGAGAGGTTGTCAGCGTTCCACCCATGAGCTCCGCAGTCCCACATTCGGGGACATAAGCGGCTCTGCCAGGAGCGGCCTCGACTCTTCGAGACACTCACTGGAGATGCTCCTTAGAAAGGAGGTGATCCAGCCGCACCTTCCGGTACGGCTACCTTGTTACGACTTCGTCCCAATCGCCGATCCCACCTTCGACGGCTCCCTCCCACAAGGGGTTAGGCCACCGGCTTCGGG
>NZ_JADLQN010000028.1 GCF_015477835.1 Nocardia higoensis
CCCGAAGCCGGTGGCCTAACCCCTTGTGGGAGGGAGCCGTCGAAGGTGGGATCGGCGATTGGGACGAAGTCGTAACAAGGTAGCCGTACCGGAAGGTGCGGCTGGATCACCTCCTTTCTAAGGAGCACTTCTCCACGACGCTTCACACAGGTGGATGTGGTTGTGGCAGAGACCGTTCATGTCCCCGACTGTGGGACTGCGGAAGCTCATGGGTGGAACGCTGACAATCTCCATCGCACTCGGTCGAAGTCAATGTCTTCGGTCGTGGTGGATATATCGACACACTGTTGGGTCCTGAAAGAACAGACGTTCTTTCCAGGCAGAAAATACGACAAGACTGGGGTCGCGGTCATACCGGCTTCGTTGGAAGTGCTGGTGTCGCATCAGGTTTCAGTCTTGTGTGTTGTTTGAGAACTGCACAGTGGACGCGAGCATCTTTGTTAGTAAGTGTTTAAGAGCGTACGGTGGATGCCTTGGCACCAGGAGCCGATGAAGGACGTAGGAGGCTGCGATAAGCCTCGGGGA
>NZ_JADLQN010000029.1 GCF_015477835.1 Nocardia higoensis
TTCAAACCGATGCTCATCGCCAGCAGCGCACCCTCGATCCACCGGATCAGGGTCTCGTCCTCGGTGACCTTCCACCGCGCGACAGCGGCGGAATTGACCATGAACACCACCAGCACGGTGGAGATCAACGCCTCCAGCAGGTAACTCGCCCAGAACAGCGGATCCCCCGCACCACCAGGGGCGAGGTTCTGCTGCACGTTGACCGCGCTGTAGAGCATCGCGCCCAGCACCACGCCGGCCAGCGCACGCGACGCCCAGGTCTTCTGCCGGTACAAGGCCGCGACCTGGGAGTGAGCGGAAGCCTGGCGCCGCTGCTCGGCCAACGCTTTACGCGCGACGACCAGGTCGGCCGCCTCCGCGCGCACGATCGCTTCCTGCGCACGGCGGATCTCCGCCGACACCGACTGCGCCGAGGACACCC
>NZ_JADLQN010000030.1 GCF_015477835.1 Nocardia higoensis
TCATCCTGGTCGACGAGCCGGACTCGGGTCTGGATCCGGTGCGTACTTCGTATCTGTCGCAGTTGTTGATCGATATCAACGCTCAGATCGACGCGACGATCCTGATCGTGACCCACAACATCAACCTGGCGCGGACGGTGCCGGACAACATCGGCATGTTGTTCCGTCGTCAGTTGGTGATGTTCGGTCCGCGGGAGGTGTTGCTGACCTCGGAGGAGCCGGTGGTCAAGCAGTTCCTCAACGGTCGGATGATCGGCCCGATCGGTATGTCGGAGGAGAAGGACGAGGCGCAGATGGCGCGCGAGCAGGCGATGGTCGATGCCGGGCACCATCACGGCGGCGCCGAGGAGGTCGAGGGCATCATTCCGCAGA
>NZ_JADLQN010000031.1 GCF_015477835.1 Nocardia higoensis
TGAGTTGGTACACGGCCCGTACCCCAAACCGACACAGGTGGTCAGGTAGAGAATACCGAGGCGATCGAGAGAACTGTGGTTAAGGAACTCGGCAAAATGCCCCCGTAACTTCGGGAGAAGGGGGACCTGATCTGGTGACGAGACTTGCTCTCGGAGCTGGGTTGGGTCGCAGAGACCAGAGAGAAGCGACTGTTTACTAAAAACACAGGTCCGTGCGAAGTCGTAAGACGATGTATACGGACTGACGCCTGCCCGGTGCCGGAAGGTTAAGAGGACCGGT
>NZ_JADLQN010000032.1 GCF_015477835.1 Nocardia higoensis
ACCGGTCCTCTTAACCTTCCGGCACCGGGCAGGCGTCAGTCCGTATACATCGTCTTACGACTTCGCACGGACCTGTGTTTTTAGTAAACAGTCGCTTCTCTCTGGTCTCTGCGACCCAACCCAGCTCAGACCGTGAAGATCGTCACCAGATCGGGTCCCCCTTCTCCCGAAGTTACGGGGGCATTTTGCCGAGTTCCTTAACCACAGTTCTCTCGATCGCCTCGGTATTCTCTACCTGACCACCTGTGTCGGTTTGGGGTACGGGCCGTGTACCAACTCA
>NZ_JADLQN010000033.1 GCF_015477835.1 Nocardia higoensis
TGCCCACGGAGATCCCACCGAACGTCTACGAGGGATTGAAGGCCAACAAGGCCCTCGAGGTGCACGTGTTCGGCCGCCGCGGCCCCGCCCAAGCCAAGTTCACCCCCCTGGAACTGCGCGAACTCGATCACTCCCCGAACATCGAGGTCATCGTCGACCCCGCCGACATCGACTACGACGAAGGCTCCGAAGCCGCCCGCCGCCATTCCAAGCAGGTCGACATGGTCGCCAACACCCTCGAACAGTGGGCCATCC
>NZ_JADLQN010000034.1 GCF_015477835.1 Nocardia higoensis
GAGCCCGCCGGTATAGCTCCGGGTCGGGGCGATATACGCGCGCGGGGTACTGATGCTTGCTCGGCATGCATTCGAGCATTTCACGGTGGCTAGCCAAGAGTCCATCCATGCTGTACATTTTGAGGTGGCTAGCCACCCTGACCTGCTGTGACAATCTGGCACCGGGGATTCGGCGGCGGTCGATCAGGCTGAAATCAGCCAATCAATCCATTCACGAGGAGATGACGAGATGGCTCTCAAAGATGCATGGTTCCG
>NZ_JADLQN010000035.1 GCF_015477835.1 Nocardia higoensis
GAGCCCGCCGGTATAGCTCCGGGTCGGGGCGATATACGCGCGCGGGGTACTGATGCTTGCTCGGCATGCATTCGAGCATTTCACGGTGGCTAGCCAAGAGTCCATCCATGCTGTACATTTTGAGGTGACTAGCCACCCTGACCTGCTGTGACAATCTGGCACCGGGGATTCGGCGGCGGTCGATCAGGCTGAAATCAGCCAATCAATCCATTCACGAGGAGATGACGAGATGGCTCTCAAAGATGCATGGTTCCG
>NZ_JADLQN010000036.1 GCF_015477835.1 Nocardia higoensis
TTGGAGTCGGTGGCGCCGGGGAAAGTGACACTAAAACTGGAATCGGGGGGTTTCGAGCCGGGCTGGTTTAGGGTTTGACCTGCGGAAACACCCTATTTTGGAGCGAAACATCCGAGATGCGTTTCGGGTGGTTGCGTGACATGGGGAAACAGTGCCTCCGTACCCTGTCTGACCTGCGGTTTTATGCCCTACGCGGTTGCCCGCAACTGCCCGCATGAACCCTGC
>NZ_JADLQN010000037.1 GCF_015477835.1 Nocardia higoensis
GGTACATCGCGGACTTCGCCCGGGCCTCGGAAAACGGTCATGATCAGGCAGCAATTGGACAGATCGGGGTCCCGTGATCTACCTTCCAAGCTGATGGTGCGGGTTCGATTCCCGTCGCCCGCTCAACACCGGCTCGACGCCGACCGATCGCAGGTCAAGCGCAGATTCGGCCAGACACGACGAAACCCGGGCAGCCTCACAACTGGCC
>NZ_JADLQN010000038.1 GCF_015477835.1 Nocardia higoensis
CATGAGCGGTCAGCGCCCGGAGGCGGAAGCTCGCGTAACCACGCAGGGCGCCCGCACATGCACGAAGGAAACAGCATGAGCGGTCAGCGCCCGGAGGCGGAAGCTCGCGTAACCACGCAGGGCGCCCGCACATGCACGAAGGAAACAGCATGAGCGGTCAGCGCCCGGAGGCGGAAGCTCGCGTAACCACGCAGGGCGCC